>NZ_CCXI01000113.1 GCF_000820705.1 Clostridium polynesiense
AATTTTCTTTAAATACTTTTCTTTAAGGTCATCTTCAATAGGCTCAACGTTTGCTACAACATAATCTATCACTCCGCTGCCTATATGTGAGTATATGGTCTTTACGTGATCTGCCACGGTAAAATTATCAGTTTCGCCGGGCTGAGTCATAATGTTAGACACATAAATCCTGATAGCCTTAGTTCTTTTCACAGCATTGGCTATATCCTTTACCAGAAGATTAGGAAGAACAGAAGTATATAAGCTTCCTGGACCCATTATTATGGCATCTGCATCATATATTGCCTCTAAAGCATCAGGAAGTGCCTGTGCATTTTCAGGCTCTATCATAAGCCTCTTAATGCTTGACTTTTGCTCTAATGCCTCTTCAGGTATAACAGATTCACCTTCCACTATACTTCCGTTGCTAAGCTCTGCTTTAAGCTTCATATCATCCAGGGTTACCGGAAGAACCTTGCCTGTAACCGCCAATACAGAGCTCATCTTCTGTACCGCATCCTCAAAATTATCTGATATGCCATCCATAGCAGCTAAAAAGAGGTTACCAAAACTTTGATTTTTAAGTCTTCCATCTTTAAATCTATACTGAAGCAGCTCCTCCATAAGGGGCTCTGTATCAGCAAGGGCTAAAATACAGTTTCTTATATCTCCCGGTGCAAGCATTCCCAAATCTTCTCGAAGGTCTCCTGAACCTCCTCCGTCATCAGCTACGGTAACAATAGCAGTTACATTAGAGGTATAATATTTTAAACCTCTAAGCATTGTGGATAGCCCTGTTCCTCCGCCGATAACCACAATTCTTGGTCCTTTAACTAAAAGCCTTTTTTCATAAATAAGATTTTCAATCTTTTTATTATCAAAGGATACCTTCAAGTACCCTTTATTAATAAGGGCTACAATAGACTTCATACCTTCTGTAACGGATATATACAGTATAAAAAAACCTGATGCATTTAAGAATAACCAAAAAAGCTTATAGTTTAAAGTGTACCACTTATGAATTACAAATTCATTTATTCCAAATCCAATAAGCAGTATTCCCAACAAGGCAAATAATATCCATCTTTTAATTTTTATTCCCGGCCTGAGCCATTCCCACATCCTCATAGCTTAGAAGCACCTCTATTCACATCTTCGTTTATATCTCTGTGTTCTATGTTTGCTTTGTAGTTATTTTTTATGAGGTTTTCATATAAAGCATTTGCTATGGCAACGGATCTGTGTCTTCCGCCGGTACAGCCTATAGCAACTATGAGCTGTCTCTTTCCCTCTCTGGTATAATTAGGAATAAGGAAATTCAGCATGTCGATAATTCTCTCCATAAAACCTTGAGTTTCTTCATGTTCCATAACATATTTTCTAACCGGTTCCTCCATACCTGAAAACTTTTTAAGCTCAGGTATATAAAAAGGATTTTGTATAAACCTTACATCAAATACCAAGTCAGCATCTACAGGTATTCCGTATTTAAAACCAAAAGAAAGCACCGTTACCGATAAATGTCTATCTATCTTACTGTTATCTCCGTATAAAGAGGTTATTTTTTCCCTTAAATCCCTAATGGCAAATTTTGAGGTATCCACAATGGTGTCTGCCCTGTCTCTAACCTCTCTGAGTCTGTTTCTTTCATTAGTGATTCCTGTAATAATCCTTCCATCCGGTGCCAAAGGATGCCTTCTTCTTGTTTCTTTAAATCTCTTTACCAACACCTCATCGGAAGCATCTAAGAATAAAATTTCATATTTAAATTCATGATCCTTTAAATAATTCAAGCTTTGAAAAAGGCTGTCAAAGAATGTTCCTCCTCTTATATCAATTACCAAAGCTATCTTTTCAATTTTGCCTTCACTTTGTACACAGGCTTCTGCAAACTTAGGTATCAACGTAGGGGGAAGGTTATCTACACAGAAATATCCTAGATCCTCTAAGCTTCTGGTGGCTTCCGTCTTACCTGCTCCGGATAACCCTGTCACAATTATAAATCTCATTTAATTCCTCCTCCTGTTTATATCAAGTGATTATAAGCCTTCACCAATATATATTTCACATACATTATTATTATAATCTATTAATGAATAATATACAGTATTTTCTCTGAAGGTTAAAGGATTTGTTTATAGATTATTTGTAATTTACAGGCTTTGATTCCTTTAAACATTATTAAAAGCTTTAAAGAGATTTTTATATATTATGGCATTATCCTGGTTCTGTCTCTTGGAAGCAGCGAGGCTTCTCTTACATTCTTCAACCCCAAAAGCTGAGAGGTAAGCCTTTCAAGTCCGATAGCAAGACCTCCATGAGGCGGAACTCCATATTTAAATATTTCAGTATAGTAATTGAAATCTTCAGGCTTCAATCCCTTCTTTATCATGCTTTCTACAAGCATTGAGTAGTCATGAATCCTCTGTCCTCCTGTAGTAATTTCAAGTCCTCTGAATAATAAGTCGAAGGAATGAGTGCTTTCCTCCCCCTGAGGCATAGTATACATAGGCCGTTTTTTACTGGGGTAATGGGTTAAAAATAAGAATTCAGAAGAAAATTTCTCTCTTGCATATTGAGAAATCAGCTTTTCTCCCTCAGGATCTAAATCTCCATCTAAATGCTCTTTTCCATACTTGTTTTTAAGTATATTCAAGGCTTCCTTAAGAGGCATAAAAGGAATTTTTTCCGGAACCTTTGGAACTGACACCCCTAATATATCTAAATATTCTTTCCCCTCCTTTTTAAGCTTTTTAAATATATACCTTAAAAGCTTTTCTTCAAGCTCCATAACCTCCCTTTCATCTTCAATAAACCCCATTTCTAAATCTAAACTTATATACTCATTAAGATGTCTGCTTGTATTATGCTCCTCCGCTCTATATACTGCAGCTATTTCAGAAACCCTTTCATAGCCTGCTGCCACAAGCATCTGTTTATAAAATTGAGGGCTTTGAGCTAAATATGCGGTGTTTTCAAAGTATTTAACAGGAAATATAGCAGTTCCTCCCTCTGCTCCTCCTCCCACTATTTTGGGAGTAAAAACCTGAGTAAAGCCTTCATTGGTTAGAAACTCCTGAAAGCCTTGAGCTATTAATGCTTGAACCTTAAATATGGAATTGTTTTTAATATGCCTTAAACTTAAAACTCTGTTGTTCAGTTGTGTTTCCAGATTTGCTTCAAGGCTATCCTTATTTATATCTAAAGGTAAATCTTCTGTTACTCCCTGTATTATATCTAACTCTTCACCTTGAATCTCCACATTTCCATACTTGTTTTTTCCTTCTGCTGCCTTTCCGTATATGCTTACTACAGCTTCATTTTTTATATTTTTAATATTAAAGCTGTCATTATCAAATATCACCTGCACAAATCCGGTTCTGTCTCTTATTATAAGAAAGCTCACCCTGCTGAGCTTTCTTATCCTGTGAACCCATCCCTTAATCAGTATTTTTTCGCCAATATAGCTTTCCAGGTCATTTATCAAAATTCTTTTCATTCTTTCCCCTCCTTTTTTATATAAAAAGAAACCCTCATTCCCAATGTAGGAATGAGGGTTTCTCACGGTGCCATCCTGCTTAACTGAATAATCAGCTCTCTTTAAGGCTTTAAGGGTGTCATCCCTTCTGTACTACTGCTTCTTCATACAAAATTCTCTGAGATGTCTTTCGGCTAAATCCTGCTGTGAGTCTTACACCCTCTCTCACTCGCTTTAAGCAGCAATAAAACCTACTATTCTCTTCATAGAATAAATATTTATAAATCATTATACATTATATGCCAATAAAAGCAAGTATTTTATATATTATGTTATTTATTTTTACATCCTGCTTATTATACTTGTAAAGCTCCCTCTAATGCTTTCAGGAATTTTTCATTTTGATATCTTGTTCCGATGGATATCCTTATCCAGCCAGGCATGCCAAGAAGAAATCCCGGTCTTATTATTACACCATGCTTCAGTAGATAATCAAATATTTTCATGTCATCTCCATTAATATTCACCATTATAAAATTGGCGTTTGAATGAATATATGGAAGGTTCATATCTTTAAATGCATCAAATAAATATTCTTTTTCTTTTTTATTGCTCTCATGAACCAGTTTTAAATAATCATCATCTTCAATGGCAGCTGCTGCAGCAGTTTGAGCAAAGAGATTTACATCAAAGGCATTTATAACCCTGTTAAAATACTGCACAAGTTCTCCATGAGCTATACCGTAGCCGCATCTTAAGGAAGCAAGTCCATATGCTTTTGAAAAAGTCCTCAATATAATCATATTTGGATACTCAGGAAGGAGCTTAATGGAATCAGGATAATCTCCATCCGTTACATATTCATAATAAGCTTCATCCATGATTATATAAACACTTTCAGGGATACGCCCTAAAACCCTGTCCAATTCCTTTTGAGTAAACATTCCCCCTGTAGGATTATTAGGATTACAAAACCATATTATTTTTGTTTTTGGAGTTATCCTGTCTACCATAGCCTCTATATCTAAAAAATTATCTTTAAGAGGAATCTTAACTACAGTACCGCCCATTAGTTTCGTATTATCCTCATATCTTGCAAAGGTCACTTCCCCCATTATAGATTCCTCTCCGGGATTTAATAAGGTCTGGCATATAACCCTGATTAAAGAATCCGAACCGGCTCCACAGAAAATCTGATTCTGCTCTACCTTCAACTTTTTTGCAATAGCTTTTTTAAGCTCATAAGAGGATGCATCAGGATAAAGTGCAGACTCCTCAATAGTTTTCTTAAGTACTTCCTTCACCTTTGGAGAGCATCCTAAAGGATTTTCATTAGATGCCAGCTTTATTACTTCATCCAGTCCAAGATCCCTTTTAACTTCACTTATAGGCTTACCAGCAACATATTTCTCAATATTTAAAACCTCTGGTCTTATGGAATAATCTCTTAATGTTCCTGTTGACACTGCATATTCCCCCTTTATACATACAAATTCTTCCTACAGAAATTGTAATATTTTTCTGAAATTTCCGCAAGAATAACTGCTAGCACTTTATCAGATTAAATCAAGCAAAAAAAGTGGAGGCAAAAATCCTTTCCGGATTTTTGCCTCCGCTTTTATATGTAATTATAAATGGTCTTATCCATGGTGAATATGTATAATTCAGAGTACATAAGACCATTTTAAAGTTTCATATTCTATTATTATTGATTAGCAGCAAGTACATTGGATTCAGGAACATCCTCACCAATTATCCTTACCTCTGGATGTAAATCTACGTCAAACATCTCTTTAACAGTTTTCTGAACATGCTCTATAAGGCATAATATGTCCTTTGCTGAAGCATTATTTTTATTTATTATAAATCCGGAGTGCTTTTCTGAAACTGATGCTCCTCCAAGGCAATAGCCTTTTAATCCTGCATCCTGAATGAGCTTGCCGGCATAATGACCTACAGGTCTCTTAAAGGTACTTCCTGCAGAGGGATATTCCAAAGGCTGTTTCTCTTCTCTTCTAGCGGTAAGCTCATCAATCCTGGCCTTTATATCCTCATATATACCTTTCCTAAGGTTAAATTTTGCTTCTAAAACCACATACCCCTTCTGCATCACTGCACTGGTTCTATATCCTAGTTCCAATTCTGAATTGTTTAGCTTCTTAACATTTCCATTTTCATCTATAACCGTAGCCTCGGTAATAACATTAACAAGTTCGCCGTCATAGGCTCCGGCATTCATAAACACCGCGCCTCCTACGCTTCCCGGTATACCGCAGGCAAACTCAAAACCAGTAAGGCTGTGCTTTAAAGCAGCAGATGAAACATCTGCCAGTAAAGCTCCGCTGTCTGCCGTGATTTCTTCCTCATTTACAGTTATTTTATTTAAATTTGACAGTTTTATAACTACTCCTCTTATTCCTCCATCTTTTACAAGGAGGTTAGAGCCATTTCCTATTATAATATAATTTATATTTTCAGCTTTACAAAGATTTACAACCCTCACCAGCTTTTCTTTTGTAGAAGGAGTAACCATTATATCTGCAGGTCCTCCAACCTTAAAATAAGTATGATCCCTCATTGGTACATCTAATGCCATTTCGTGTTCATCCAGTATATCCTTTAACTTTATGCTGAATTCTATTTTCTGATTCATTATTTATCTCCTCGATTAAAATTAATTCTCCCTCGTTTTAAACAAAAATTATTATACCATAAAAAGCTGCCAATAGTATACAACACTAATTAATGTTAAAAAACCCATAACCTTATGTTCAATATTTTGTAACTTTTTGGTGTTTCTTATTACTTTTTGTCTTTAAAATATCTTTTTATGTTTTCTGCAGCCTTTTTATCTATGGAGGGTGTTGCTAAAAGCTCTTCCATAGATGCTTTTCTTATATTTTCTACGCTTCCAAACTTCATAAGAAGGTTTCTCCTTCTCTTTTCCCCTATAGAAGGAATATCTTCTAATATGGAATGAAGGGTTCTTTTATCCCTAAGGCTTCTATGATAGGTTATTGAAAATCTGTGGACCTCATCCTGTATTCTTGTTATCATATGCATTACATTAGAATTTGGTGCTATGGCAAGCTCCACGCCATTAAATATCAGTCCCCTGGTTCTATGCCTGTCATCCTTCACCATGCCGCATACAGGGATCTCTATATTCAACTCCCTTAGGACTTCAACGGCTACATTAACCTGACCTTTTCCACCATCCATCATAATCAAATCCGGAAAGTAGGAAAATTTACCTTTAGATAACTCCAGATTTCTTTCCTGAATAGATTTTATTTCTTCCAGACCATGGAGAAATCTTCTTTTTAGAATTTCCCTCATACTATCATAATCGTTAGCTCCCTGGACACTCTTTATTTTGAACCTTCTGTAATCGCTGTTTTTAGCCTTGCCTTCTTCAAAGACTACCATGGTTCCCACAGAATCCATCCCCTGAATATTGGAAATATCATAAGCCTCTATTCGTAAGGGAAGCTCCTCCAGCTGAAGTACTGCAGCCAGCTCTGTAAGGGATATTTTATTAATTTCTTTATCCTGGAGAATCTTTGTTTTAAACTGCTCTAAGGTAATTTTCGCATTGCTTCTTACCATATTAAGCAGCTCCTTTTTTTCTCCTTTTTGAGGAATTTTAATGAATACTCTGGAACCTTTTTTTGTGGTTAAATACTGCTCCATAAGTGTTAAATCAGCAACCTCCGGAACATATATATTTCTGGGAATAAGGGCAGTGCCTCCATAAAAGCTGCTTATAAAATCCTGAATAAGCTCTTCCTTATTCTCATCTGCAGTATTTTCAAAGGTAAAGTGCTCACGACCGTTAACCTTACCTTCTCTTACGAAGAACACTTGTATACATGTATCCTTTTCGTCGCTGTAAAAATCAATAAAATCTTCATCCTCTGATCGAGAGGTAAATATTTTCTGTTTTTCAGCAATTGCCTCTACGGCAACTAGCTTATCTCTGTATTTAGCCGCAACTTCAAATTCTAAATTTTCCGCTGAAGCCTCCATTTTTTCTTTTAAGTCTTTAACTATGGAAGAATTTTTACCATGAAGGAGATCGATTATTGATTTGATCATTTCTCCATATTCCGCCTTGCTTATGTAAGCCGCACAGGGTGCCTTGCATTGATGAATATGATAATAAAGGCATGGTGTAGTTAATTCTCCACCTTCTATTATTACCCTTTTACAGGTTCTTAATGGAAATATTTTGTTTATCAGATTTATGGTTTCATAAACCGCTGTACCATTTGTATATGGTCCAAAATACATATTTCCGTCCTTTGCATAATTCCTTGTTACAAACACCCTGGGAAAATCTTCATTGGTAGTAATCTTTATAAAAGGATAAAATTTATCATCCTTTAATAAAATATTGTATCGGGGCGAGTACTTTTTAATGAGATTTCCTTCTAAAATTAAAGCTTCCATCTCATTATCAGTAATAATATACTCAAATTCCGCAATATTTTTTACCATGGCTCTAACCTTTTCAGAATGGTTTTTAGAGCTTTGAAAATACTGCCTTACCCTGTTTTTTAATATTTTTGCCTTTCCAACATAAATCACTTCACCCAGGGAATTTTTCATTATATAAACTCCCGGTTTGTCCGGCAATATCTTTAATTGATATTCAAAGTCAAATATGATAATCCCCTCCGGCTTCTCTTTTGATTTTTTACTTAACCTTTAAGGCTGTTTTAAGCACCTTTCCTGCTACCTGAGCTGCAGCTACTCCTCCTAATCCTCCATTTTCTACAATCACCGCTATGGCTACTTGAGGATTATCTGCCGGTGCAAAACCTATGAACCATGAATGGGGTTCTGCATCCTTTCCGTTAGGGAGTTTGTAATCGGCAGTTCCGGTTTTTCCCGCAGCATTTGTGCCATTAAATACTTTTTTCCAGTCTCTCTTCATCTTGTCATCTACCAAGGATTTCATATAATCCTTTATTATTGCAGCATTATCTTTAGATATAACCGTTTGTACAGGTTCCGGCTTCATGCTTTTTACCGTTCTGCCTCCGCTGCTCAATATCTCCTTCATAATAAGAGGCTTCATCATAACCCCGTTGTTTGCAATAGTAGCAGCTACTAAAGCCATCTGCATAGGAGTTGCCACTACACTGCTCTGTCCTATACCGCTTTGGGCTATATTTCCCACCTCATAGTTTTCAAGTTTTGGAAATTTGCTTTCTGAAATATAAATATCCGGAGAAGGTATTTTACTGTTAAAGCCAAATTTTTCAGCTGTTGCTTTAAGCTTATCATTGCCTAAATCCATTGCAATTGTACCAAAAACCACGTTGCTGGAAACGGCAAAAGCCTGCTTTAAATTAAGCTCTCCATAAGCCTTTCCTCCGTAATTGCTTAAGGATTGAGTTTTATTGAACTCAATTTTCCCCTTATCCTGAAATTTTTGCTAGTTATTCCCTGTATATTTTCCAACGCACTGGCAGTGGTTATTACCTTAAAGGTAGACCCTGGAGGATATATTCCGGAGGTTGCTCTGTTTATAAGAGGTTTTCCCTCTTCATCAGTGTTTACATCCTTCCATATCTCACTTAAATTATTAGTATCATAGGAAGGCTTTGAAACACTTGCAAGAACCTCTCCGGTCTTGGGATTTAACGCTACTACTGCTCCCTTATTATTTCCTAATGCATCGAAGGCAGCCTTCTGTATATCCCAATCCAGGGTGGTAACTAAATCATTACCCTTTTTCTCCTGGGATTTTGTCCTGTTGTTGAATTCTTCTTTAAAGTTTAGTTTGCTCAAAAGTGCATCTATACTTGCATTAATGACATCATATTTAATGAGCTCCTCGTCAAATTTGCTTTCCAATCCCGCTAATCCGTACGCAGGATCCACATACCCCACTATATGGGCAAAGCTTTCTCCACCGGGATACTGCCTTTTTTGATTGAGCTCAGTCTTTTCTACTGTTTTTGCTAACACATTTTTATTTCTGTCATATATTACTCCTCTGGTAACTTGATTTCTCTTTACCCAAAGCCTTTTATTTTCAGGTCTTGCAGCTATTGAACTGGCTTTGAAAAGTTGAAAATATCCTATATATGAAATCAAACCTATAAAAAGCAGTAAAAATATTACTAAAACCTTTTTTATATTTGATGTTAGATCATTATTATTCATACTACCCCTCCTCTGATATCTTTTGCAGAATGCCAAGTGCAAAGAACATTGTGAGCATGGAGCTTCCTCCATAACTAATTAGAGGCAGAGTAATCCCTGTTAGAGGTATTAAATTAAATACTCCCCCGATTATTACCAGCACCTGTGAAGCTATCATAGCGGAGAAGCCTACAGCCGCCAGCTGCGAGAAACCATCATCAGCCTTAAGAGCTGCTCTCATGGTTCTATAGAAAAGAAGGAAATATATTATAATAATTCCCACTGCTGTGATAATTCCCAATTCTTCAGTTATTATGGCAAATATATAGTCAGTGGTTTTAACAGGAACCCATTTAGGAAAACCTTGTCCAAGCCCTAAGCCCAATAAGCCTCCGGAAGAAATGGCGATAAGCCCCTGAACTATCTGATAGCTTTCATCATTGGCATAAGCCCAGGGATTTTTCCATATCATAACCCTGTTTCTTATATGCCCAAAGAGCTTGTAGCTTATAGTGGCCCCTATGGAAAACAATCCTAAACAGGCTGCTATATATTTAAGCTTTGAGGTGGCAATATACAGTATAGTAATAGATATTCCAAATATTATAAGAGCTGATCCCAAGTCCCTCTGAAGTACCATAAAGCCTAAAGAAATCATAACTATTAAGGCAGGCTCTATAAGCTGCTTGAAGCTGCTGTAGCTTCTAAGCGCCGCGGCCAGATAAAGTATTAAAAATATCTTTCCTAGTTCTGAAGGCTGAAATCCAAAGCCTCCAATATATACCCAGTTTTTAGCTCCGTATATTTCTTTCCCAAAAAATGTTGCCATCCCCATGAATATGAGGGTAGCTGTTAGATATACATACTTATACTTATGAAATCTTTTTAAATCCGGAAGAAGAACTACAATTAATATATATCCCGCCATTCCCAGAACAAACCACACCACCTGCTTTATAGCAGACACCATAGTTATCCTGTAAAGCATAGCAACCCCTATTACGGAAAGAATGCTGGCAAAGATCAGTATATATTTATCTCCATCGGGATAAAATTTTCTTATTATAAAATGTGCATATCCTATAAGCAGGCACATTACCCCTCCCATTATGAGGGCTCCTTTATCTATAGGCTGCTTCAGCAGTGCTAAGTTTAAAAAAAGTGCAATACTTAGTAAATATGTTAAAAGAAGCATTCGCTTCTCTTCCTTAAAGCTGCGCATTATATCATCTCCATTATCCAATAACTCTGAAGGTCAAGCTTCCCATCTTTATTTCATCCTCTTCCTCAAGCTTAACCCTGCCATATATTCTGCTGCCATTTAGTATTGTTCCGTTTGTACTGTCTAAATCCTCAAGTATAAACTCTCTGTTTTTAACGAATATCTTAGCATGATGCCCTGAAATATACTGATCCGTTAAAACTATGGTATTATCCTCTTTTCTTCCTAAGGATATAACCCCTCTTATAGGCACTACAGAGCCTTTTTTCAGATTTTCATTTTCACCGGGATCCAATACTTCAAGTCCCAATTCATATTCTGGAGAATCGCTGCTCCTTCTTTTATTACCTGTCTTCACATCTTTATACATTATCTTCAGTGCATAAAAAATTATAAAATAAATAATGACAACAAAAATTATGGTAAAACCAAAGCTAAGTAATTTCATAAAACTCATATCATCCACTCCATAAGTAATTATAATTATTCCGATACTATATTACTATAATCCTTATTATATAAGAACTTAATTAGATTATACACCATAATATTATACCACAGGAATTTTTCTAGTTATTAAACAAGGGTTAAAAAAGCTGCACTTCACAATATATTAATATTTATGTAATAATATTAACATTTGTCAGGTGCCTGGCACCTGACAAAACAGAAAAAATGTCAGGTGCCAGGCACCTGACAAGTGACATTCTATTTAAGTACTCTTTTTAGGTATTGAGCTGTATAGGATTTTTGGCTCCTGCAGAGTTTTTCAGGAGTGCCTGTAGCTATGATGGTACCGCCTTTATCTCCTCCCTCAGGACCAAGGTCTATAATATAGTCTGCACATTTAATAATATCCAGATTATGTTCTATTACCACCACGGTGTTCCCTGAATCTACAAGCCTCTGAAGTATTGCGATAAGCCTCTTTACATCATCGATATGAAGCCCTGTGCTTGGTTCGTCAAGAATATACAGAGTCTTACCTGTGCTCCTTTTGGAAAGCTCATAAGCAAGCTTTATCCTTTGTGCTTCTCCTCCGGAGAGCTGTGTGGAAGGCTGACCAAGCCTTATATATCCTAAACCTACATCGTAAAGGGTCTGAAGCTTATTTTTAATTCTTGGAATGCTTTCAAAGAATTCTAAGGCTTCTTCTACAGTCATGTTTAAAATATCATCTATATTTTTCCCCTTGTATTTTACCTCTAAGGTTTCTCTGTTATATCTCTTGCCCTTGCATACTTCGCAGGGAACATAAACATCAGATAAAAACTGCATTTCAATTTTAATTATTCCGTCACCACTGCAGGCTTCACACCTTCCGCCTTTTACATTGAAGCTGAACCTTCCGGGTTTATACCCTCTCATCTTCGCTTCAGGAGTGTTTGAAAACAACTCTCTTATAATATCAAAGGTTCCTGTGTAGGTTGCAGGATTGGATCTTGGAGTTCTTCCTATAGGGCTTTGGTCTATATCAATGATTTTGTCAATATTCTCATAGCCCAATATTTCCTTATGCTTTCCAGGTATAGTTCTGGCATTATTTACAGCCTTATTTAACCCTTTATAAAGCACCTCATTTATAAGGGTACTCTTTCCTGAACCTGACACTCCTGTTACAAGGTTAAGGGTTCCTAATGGTATATCCACATTAACATTTTTAAGGTTGTTTTCTGATGCTCCCTTTATGGTTATGAATTTACCATTCCCCTCTCTCCTCTTTTCAGGTATTTCTATGACCTTCTTACCTGTGAGGTACTGAGCGGTAATTGATTCCTCTACCTTCATAACCTCTTCAAGAGGACCTGCTGCAATAACCTTTCCACCGTGCTCACCGGCACCAGGACCTATATCCACTATAAAATCCGCTTCTCTCATAGTGTCTTCATCATGCTCTACCACTATAAGGGTATTTCCTAAATCTCTAAGATGCTTTAATGTTGCAATAAGCCTGTCATTATCCCTTTGATGAAGCCCTATACTAGGCTCATCAAGTATATAAAGGACGCCCATTAGGCTTGAGCCTATTTGAGTGGCAAGCCTTATCCTTTGAGATTCCCCTCCGGACAGGGTTCCTGAATTTCTTGCAAGATCTAAATAATCCAGCCCTACATCTATAAGGAATTTTAATCTGCTTCGTATTTCCTTTATTATTTGACCGCTTATTATTTCATTCTTTTCAGAGAACTTTAAATTCTCTACATATTCAAGCTCTTCACGGACAGAAAGCCTGGTGAATTCATTTATATTTTTTTCTCCCACAGTTACAGCAAGAGCTTCAGGCTTTAACCTAGCCCCCCTGCATTTTGGACATGGGTTATCGCTCATGTACTGCTCAATATCTGCTTTAATACTGTCTGATCCCGTTTCCATATATCTTCTTTTTAAGGAATTTATCTCTCCTTCAAAGTTATGATAAAACTCTCCTGAAGAATATTCCCTATCGTATTGAACCTTCAGCTTTTCTCCCTTTGTACCGTAAAGCAGTATATCTACAACCTTCTTTGGAAGATCCTTTATAGGAGTATTTAAATCAAATTTATATTTTTTACTTAAGGCTCTTAATATGCTGTAGGTCCAGGAATCCTCTTTAAGTCTTCCTTCTCCCCAGGAAGCAATAGCACCTTCCATTATGCTTTTATTTTTATCAGGGATAACTAAATCCTCATCTATTTCTAAAAGAGTTCCTAAACCATCGCAGTGATCGCATTTTCCAAAGGGTGAGTTAAAGGAAAACAGTCTCGGTGCCAATTCATCTATGCTTATACCGCAGTCGGCACAGGCAAACTTTTCTGAAAAAAGCATATCTTCCTTATCTATTATATTTATAATAACCAGTCCCTCAGCCATCTTTAAAGCAGCTTCAATAGAATCTGAAAGCCTTCCGGCGGAATCTTTTCTCACAATAAGCCTGTCTATAACAGCTTCTATATTATGCTTTATATTTTTTTCAAGCTTTACTTCTTCTTCCGTTAAATCGATTATTTCTCCATCTATTCTCGCTCTGATATATCCGTTTTTCTTAATATTTTCCAGAACCTTTTCGTGAGTTCCTTTTCTTCCTCTGATAATAGGTGCAAGCACCTGTATTTTAGTTCTTTCCTCAAGCTCCAATACCTTATCCACCATTTGATCCACTGTCTGCTGGGTTATTTCCTTACCGCATTTAGGGCAGTGAGGAACTCCAACTCTGGCGTACAACAGCCTTAAATAATCGTATATTTCAGTGACGGTACCTACTGTAGAACGAGGGTTTCTGCTGGTGGTCTTTTGATCTATGGATATAGCAGGAGATAATCCTTCTATATATTCCACATCAGGCTTATCCATCTGACCTAAAAACTGCCTTGCATAGGCTGACAATGACTCAACATATCTTCTTTGCCCTTCAGCATACAGGGTATCAAAAGCAAGTGAAGACTTACCTGACCCTGAAAGCCCTGTAAAAACCACCAATTTATCTCTTGGTATTACAAGGTCCACATTTTTTAAGTTATGAACTTTTGCGCCTTTAATCACTATTTTATCTCGCATAAACTTAATAACCTCCAGAGCAATTACCATTTTGCCCATTTAATAATTTTAATCTATACCTGAACACTTGTTCGATATAATTTTAATTCTTTTAAAGTATTATGTCAATTCTATTTATACAAACACTAAATATTATTTCCCAAAAACAGATATTAATTATAACTCTATATTTTTATTTGTCAACAGAGAAGCCATGATAATATTTAACTCATATAAATGAAATTAAATCCTTTGAAATTAAAATGTAATAACATAAAACCCTGAAAAAATAAGGCACATTGCAGGCGTCAAACCCATAATGCACCAAATTATATATAATCCATTATACTCCACAGTATTTAATCTTATCTCATCTATATACCCATTATCTTTTACCTCTGACTTCTCACTTCCTATTCTTTTTCTTCTTCTTCAGCTCCGCTATCATATCTCTAAGCTGTGCCGCTCTTTCAAATTGAAGATTTTTAGAAGCATCTTTCATTTCAGCATCATATTTCTTAATTAGCTCATCTATAGTGCCCTTTTCCTCTTTAAGTGCCTCTTCTATGCTCTTAGCTCTCCCTCTTGCCTTATATTCTTCAGTAGATTCAGCAGTTTTTGTAGCTTCGATTATATCTCTGACATTTTTAATTATAGTGGTAGGAGTGATACCGTGCTCTTCATTATATGCAATCTGAATCTCTCTTCTTCTATTAGTTTCCTCTATAGCTTTATTCATGGATCTGGTTATATTGTCCGCATACATTATAACCTTGCTCTCAGAGTTTCTTGCAGCTCTTCCTATAGTCTGTATCAAAGAGGTTTGAGACCTTAAGAAACCCTCTTTGTCTGCATCCAAAATTGCAACAAGAGCCACCTCAGGTATGTCCAGGCCTTCTCTTAAAAGGTTTATTCCTACAAGGACGTCAAATTCCCCTACTCTTAAATCCCTTATAATCTTCATTCTTTCTATAGTATCTATGTCTGAATGCATATAGGTAGTTTTAATACCTAAGTCCTTAAGGTATTTTGTAAGATCCTCTGCCATACGTTTCGTCAAAGTGGTAACCAGAGTTCTGAATCCTTTTTCAGTAGTTTTTCTTATTTCCTCATATAAATCATCTATCTGTCCTTTTATAGGCTTTATAGTCACTTCAGGATCTAAAAGCCCTGTAGGCCTTATAATCTGCTCAGCTATGTTTTTTGAATGATTAAGTTCATATTCTGAAGGAGTAGCACTTACAAAAACCACCTGATTAAGCTTATTTTCAAACTCATCAAATTTCAGCGGTCTGTTGTCAAAGGCAGATGGAAGTCTGAAGCCATAATCCACAAGGCTGTTTTTCCTGGATCTGTCTCCGGCGTACATGGCCTTAACCTGAGGCAGAGTAACATGGCTTTCATCTATAAACATTAAAAAATCATCAGGAAAATAATCTATTAAAGTTTTAGGAGGAGTTCCGGGAGCTCTGCCGTCTAATATTCTTGAGTAGTTTTCTATGCCGCTGCAGTATCCCATCTCTCTCATCATTTCAATGTCAAAATTAGTCCTCTGCTTTAATCTCTGAGCCTCTAATGCATTTCCTTTATCTACTAATTCTTTAAGTCTTTCTTCAAGCTCTTCTTCTATCTTCCTTATAGCTATTTCAAGCTTTTCTCTGGAGGTAGCAAAGTGGGATGCCGGGAATATGCTCACATGCTGTCTTTCTCCCAGTATGTTTCCCGTAAGAACCTCAAATTCTCTAATCCTGTCAATCTCATCTCCAAAAAATTCTACCCTGATACCTTTATTGGAAGAAGAAGCAGGTATAATATCTAAATAATCTCCCCTTACTCTGAAGGTACCTCTGGCAAAATCTATATCATTTCTCTCATACTGTATTTCTACAAGCTTTCTTATAACCTCATCCCTGTCTTTAATCATTCCCTGTCTTAAGGATAAGGTTAATTTTGCATATTCCTCCGGGTTACCTAAACCATAAATGCAGGAAACTGAAGCTACGATAATAACATCTCTTCTTTCTAAAAGAGCTGAAGTAGCTGAGTGTCTGAGTTTATCAATTTCATCATTTATGGAGGCATCCTTTTCAATATAAGTATCTGTTTGAGGAACATAAGCCTCCGGCTGATAATAATCGTAGTAGGAAACAAAGTATTCCACTATATTATCAGGGAAAAATTCTTTAAATTCAGAACAAAGCTGTGCTGCCAGGGTTTTATTGTGAGCCAGAACCAGAGTTGGCTTCTGCAGCCTTTCAACTATGTTTGCCATGGTAAAGGTCTTACCGGAGCCGGTTACCCCTAAAAGGGTCTGGAATTTATCTCCCTCTTTTATGGAGTTTACCAGGCTGTCTATGGCTTGAGGCTGATCTCCTGTGGGCTTAAAAGAGGATTTTATCTTAAAATTCATTTTATCACCTCAAAACATTTGTTCGTGTTTATATTTTAATATTACAAAAATAATAAATCAAGAATTTTTATAGTTTTAATTGAATTATTATCTTTATTAATTATTATGATTATAAATTAAAAAGCTATGTTATAAACATAGCCTAATTTTTATTATCGCCCTTAAATTTATCGATTATATCTTTAAATTTTTCATTATCAAATTTTATTATCTGTTCCTCCTTAGGTATAAACCTTGGAACCAGAACAAGTCCTAATCTTTCGCTGCCTCTTCTTGATAAGGGAATGTCCTTTAAGTTACCCTTATAATCCTTCACCTTTACAATAACCTGATTTAAGCTTTCCTTAAGCATAGTATATATGGAAGCCTCACTTGCAATTTCTTTTCCGTTTATTAATATGAGCTTATCTCCACTTTTAATACCTGCTTTATATGCTGGGGATTGAGGAGCTACCTCCAGAACCATTATTCCTTCATCATCGCTTACGTACTTAGGATTGGATTTTTCCTCAAGCTTTTTCTGTATATAAAGCATGATTTCATGTCCTGCTGAAGAAAATACTACTGCCGTAAGCTGTCCTAATATGCCTAATCTGCCCAATTGTGCCACTGCGGTAAGAAGAACTCCAAATATGATTATCCCCACACCGGAATGCAGTGCCTTCATTGTTTTGTTTTTAGTAAAGGTTATTCCTGAATAACCTAAAACACCGTAAAAGGGTATCATTGCCAATACCATATTCTTTAGCAGTTCAACACTGCCGCCCTTTAAAATAGGCCACCATCCTGGTGTATTGACACTTATAAGCCCTCCTGTCATATTTTCTTTTCCGGCATACATAATAAAAATCGCCACAGGAAGTGCCCAATATCTTTTTAAAGCAAAGCCACCAATAATCTTATTTTCTCTTGTAGTAAATATGGGGATCGCTCCTTTATTGCCATCTATAATAACCAATATTCCTTCTATTATATGAAGCACCCCTACCAAGGAAAACAGTGAAACTATATCTATGTTTAAAGGAAGTTCCATTCCATAGCTCTTAAAAAAATATGAGACTATTATGCTTATAAGCCCTAAAATTGAGCCTGAATATGCAAAACAAAAGAATCTGGGTCTGAAGAGCATAAGCAATATGGATACTAAGAACAAAAATTCTATACCAGAGTTTTCCGGAAACATTATCCCTAAATAAGAAAACAACAAACTGCCCATGGTTCCTGCCAAGATTCCTATAACTATCTGAGACAGAGTAAGTTCAAGGGGAGAATGAAGTCTCTCCCCTATAATCATCTTCTGCATCACAGAAGTTTTTTTGTTTTGATTATAAAATATTATCCCTAAAAATATCAGCACAATTAAAAGTGATGGTTCTACTATGGCGTATGCAACGGATCTTAAGGTATAAATTGCTACATTCATTCTGAAGGATCCTCCTATTTGATTTTTTCCTTAATAACTTCCAGAGCTTTATTGAACTGAGGATCTTCTGAACGCTTATAAACTTTTTCTCTAAGCTCATCAGGATACTTCACTTCTATATCCGGAGAAATTCCCTTTTGATGAATGTTCTCCCCCTTAGGAGTGTAGTATTTTGATATCGTAACCTTTAATGCAGTTCCGTCGCTTCCTGAAACCACTGACTGTACAACACCTTTTCCGAAGGTCTTAGTTCCTACTAACTCACCGGCGTCATAATCTCTTATAGCTCCGGAAACAATTTCTGAAGCGCTGGCAGTATATTCATTGATGAGAACCACTAAAGGAAGTCCCTGTGCTATTCCGCCTTCTGAATTCAGACGCTGTTCTTTTTTGTATTTGTCTATGGTGGAAACTATAACTTTATCCTTTGGTATAAAGTTAGATGCTATTTCCACACTGGAGGACAATAACCCTCCGGGATTATCTCTAAGGTCCAGTATAAGACCTTTCATTCCCTTACTCTTTAAATCCTTAAGCTTTTTATTGAAATTTTCTGTAGTATGTTCATCAAACATGCTTATAGAAATATATCCAATGTTATTATTAAGCATTTCGCTTTTTACAGTTGTCATATTAATAGTATCCCGCTTCACTGACACGTCAAAGCTGCCTTTGCTCTCACGGAACATAGTAAGCTTAACTTCCACCTTTTCATTTCCCTTCATCATGGAAACGGCTTTATCTATTTCTTTTCCTGTAACATCAATGCCATTAACCTTTAAAATAACATCTCCGGGTAATATTCCGACTTTATCTGCCGGTGAACCTTCAAAAGGAGAAATCACTGTAATCTTGTCATCTTTAACTCCTACCTGGATTCCTAAGCCTACGTATTCTCCTTCATTTTTTTCACTGAAGTCCCGAAATTCCTCTTGGTTCATAAACACCGTATAAGGATCATTTAAAGATGAGGTCATGCCTTTAATTGCGCCCTCCACTAAGAGATTGTCGTCAATAGGCCCATCATACCATTTATATAAAGCTTCTCTAATTTGAAAAAGCTTATTGAACTTTTCAACATCCTTAATATCTTCTAACCCTTTATAACCGGAAACTCCCGCTATTCCAGGCAGTGAAAAAGCAGCAACTGTACCTAAATAAAAGGAACCCAAAGCAGTGAATAGTACCAATACTACCGTTAATGCTATCCACTTCCCCCTGCCGCCTTTTCTTTTTCGGTCTTCTTGTGGTTCAAACCCATTCATATAAGACATCCTTTCTTCACTGAACTATGCTACCATAGTATATTCTTGTCTTTAAAGTATATGTCTATTCTGTTAATTATACAACCAAGAATTTTCTAAGTGAAATTATACTTCCAGCTGTACCTATTAATATTCCTGACAATATAAATTCCCAAAGCATAGTGGTATACACGTAAGAAGGTGCAATTAGCTGTGAAGTTATAAGCGCTGAAGTTACATTTAAATATAAATATTTATATGCAAAGTATAAAATCACTGTGGATACAATAGCACCCACTATACCTATAACTATACCTTCTATAACGAAAGGCCATCTTATGAACCAGTCTGTTGCCCCTACAAACTTCATTATTCCTACTTCTCTTCTTCGTGAGAATACAGTTATTTTTATTGTATTTCCTATTAAGAATAAAGAAACAGCAATAAGCACTACAAATATTGCAGCTCCTACCCACTTAACGGTATTTGCAATGGAGGAAATTTGATTTATAAGATCCTGATCATTTCCTATATCCTCTACCCCAGGAGCCTTAGCATATTTTTCTGTTATAACCTCTGCAAATTGAGGTTCTGTAAGCTTCACAATATATGAAGTTGGCAGTGGATTGGCCTTTCCTTCATAACTCTCTAAAAGATACTCTTTACCTTTTAATTCTTTTTTGAAATTTTCTAATGCCTGTTCTTTTGTCTCAAATTCTAGTCCTTTTATTCCCGGTTCTTCTCTGAGCTGTTTTTCTAAAGCATTTTTCTGATCTATTGTAATATCTTCATTAAGATAAATTCTCATTTCAACTTTTGATTCAACATCTTCAACACCTTTACCTATATTCAGTCCTGCTAAAAGAAACACTCCAAATATAAATAAAGTTGCTGTGACAGTTGCAACTGAAGCAAGGCTTATAGTCCTATTTCTCCATAAGCTTTTAAATGCATCATTTAAAAAATATTTAATGGTACTAATCCTCATACTCGTATCTTCCTCTCTTTTCATCCCTGGTTATAGTTCCTTTTTCAATGGCTATAACTCTCTTTTTCATGGTATCAACTATATCTTTAGCGTGGGTAGCCATAAGTATTGTGGTTCCCGCTTTATTGATATCGTCAAGAAGAGCCATAATCTCCTTTGCAGTTTCGGGATCTAAATTTCCTGTTGGCTCATCTGCAATGAGTAAAGTAGGATTGTTTACAATTGCCCTGGCTAAAGAAACCCTCTGCTGTTCTCCCCCGGACAGCTCATGAGGAAAGGCCTTATACTTATCTGAAAGACCAACTAAAGAAAGCACTGTAGGAACCCTCTTCCTTATATCTCTTGAAGATGCTCCAACCACTCTCATTGCAAAGGCAACATTTTCATAAACACTAAGAGATGGAATAAGTCTGAAATCCTGAAAAACCATACCTACTTTTCTACGGTAGTATGGAATTTGGGATCTCTTAATAGTAGAAAGATTCACCCCATTATTTACAATATTCCCCGAGGTAGGTTCAACTTCCTTAAGGAGCATTTTGATGAAGGTGGATTTACCTGCACCGCTTGGTCCTACAAGGAAAACAAACTCCCCACGTTCAATTTTAATATTAACGTTCCTTAAAGCATGAACGTTATTATTATAAATCTTACTTATATTTTTGAACTCGATCATTTGTACAACCCCTTACTAAAATTCACATGATTTTTAACACAAACATATTATAACATAATACGCAAATCTGTAAAATTTCTCACACCAAAGTTAATAATTAATTTTTACAAAATTTACTGAAAAAACTGTAATAAATTAGGACAGATTACAAATATTGTATCCGTATCTGTCCTCTAATCTATCTTTTTACAAATTATTAATATTTAATTCAATAAAATTTAATTAATTGTTTACAATATGTGATTTTAATACAGAGACTTAAACCCCTCTCCTAAAACCTCATAGGATTCGCTTATGGTTAGAAAGGCTTTAGGATCCTTTTCCTTTATATACTTTTTCAGCTTTATGAATTCTCCTCTGCCTACCACAGTATATATCATACTTGTATCCTTTTTAGTAAATCCACCCTTACCCTCGAATATGGTACAACCTCTTTCAAGGTTAACGATTATATATTGGGAAATTTCCTCCCAATAAGCGCTTATTATGATTACTTCTTTAACGGAATTAAATCCATCTATTATCCTGTCTATAGTAAAGCCGTTTATCATCACTGAAAGCAGCGCATATAGTCCCACATCCACTCCAAAGGTTACTGTGGCTAACAGCGTAACTATAAAGTCCACTGCCAAAAGTGACTTTCCGATATCAACATCAAAAAATTTATTAAGTATTTTAGCCAATATATCAGTACCACCGGTGGAGGCATTAGCGTTAAAAACCATGGCCATGCCTATTGCGGATATGAAGGTTCCAAATATAGCAGCAAGCATTAAATCCTTAGTAATGGCTATAGGATTCAAAAAGCTTTCTATAATCCATAGACTTAAAGATAATCCAAAAGCTGCGTAAATAGTCTTTGCTCCAAAATTACCTCCTATAAATATAAATGCTACTATAAATAATATAAGGTTCATTATAAGTACAAGGATGCTGGTATTTAAAAAAGGAAAATAATAATTTATGACTATGGCAAAGCCTGTTACTCCTCCTGCCGCTAAATCATTAGGGATAAAGAAATACTCCACACTAAAGGCAACTAAAATTATGCCTAAGGTTATTATTAGATAATCCTTAAAATTTTTCCTCATATTATACCTCTCAATTTTTGATTAAATTTTATATTATGTTGTTAAACCCTTCACCCATTACTTCGTGAGCTTCATTTACAGTTACAAAAGCTTTTTCATCTATTTCTCTTATGTATCTTTTCAGCCTTATAAGTTCTCTAGCACCTAAAACGCAGTATATTACCTGAGTTTCAGCGCCTGTATATCCCCCTTCTCCCTTTAAAATAGTACAGCCTCTGTCCATGTCTACCGTTATGTACTTTTTTATTTTATCTATTTTACCGCTCATTATCATAACTTCTTTACAGGAATTAAACCCGGAAATCACCTTGTTTATTACCACTCCATTTAAAATGACAGAAAGCATTGAATAAAGACCCCTGTTTAACCCAAAAGCAACTGCGCCGGCTACTACCACGATTAAATCCACAGCCTGAACAGACATCCCCATATTTATATTAAAATATTTATTTAATATTTTTGCAATGATATCAGTTCCTCCGCTGGAAGCATTCTGCATAAAAATAACAGCAAGACCTGCTCCTAATAAAGCAGAACCAAAAAGTGACGCCAGCATTAAATCAGAGGTAACAGCAAAAGGCTCCAGAAAATTCTCTATAAACCACATAAACGCAGAAAGACCAAAACCTCCATAAAGGGTTTTTGCTCCAAAGGCTTTCCCTAGAGCTATCACACCGGTCAAAAACAATATTATATTCAATATAATCATTATATTAGCTGTAGACAGCATAGGAAGATAATGATTTATTACCAGGGAAAGCCCTGTAATCCCTCCTGTCGCCAGATTATTAGGTATAAAAAAGTATTCTACCGCTATAGCAATCAGTATAGAGCCTATGGTTATAAATAAATATTCTTTAAAGGCACCCTTCATTAGTAACAACCCCTTTTGTAATTTAGAATTAAAAATATAAAATTGAGATTAATTTAAAATTATAATTCATAGTCCTCTTCTATTATATATTCTCCTATATGTTACGTAAATTATTATATGTACTATTCTATAATTTATATTTAAGCAAAAAAAAATCGCCTAAGCGATTTTAATAAAGTCCTACACTGATTAAAAGTGACTTATCCACCTTTTCCATATCACTATCCGTCACATGACCTATTTTTTCCTTAAGCCTTTTTTTATCAAGAGTTCTTACTTGCTCCAAAAGCACTACAGAATCTTTATTAAGACCATATTCTTCTGAAGAGATTTCAACATGTGTTGGAAGTTTCGCCTTATTTATCTGTGAAGTTATAGCTGCAACTATCACAGTAGGGCTGTATTTATTTCCAATATCATTTTGTATTATAATTACAGGTCTTATGCCGCCCTGTTCCGATCCGATAACCGGGCTTAAATCAGCATAAAATATATCTCCTCTTTTCACTATCATCGTCGTCATCAGACATATCACTCTCCGAAAGCCACGCCTCATATTCTATTGCTTCTTCTAATTCGAAGCAGCAACCCATTTCACAATATTTTAAATTAATAGAAGACATTTCTTCATAGGCCTTTTCTACTTGCTCAACATATTCAGCATTATTAATCTCTTCAATATATAATATTAAAGAATCATCATTTAATTGATTATTTTTTTTATATTTTCCTGTTGCTGTGGATAAATAGTCTTGTATTTCCTTTGAATATGACATAATTCCACCTTACCTCCTATGTTTACGCAGTAAAGAGCGATATGTACACTAAAATTATAGTGCAATATATGTCACTATGTCAAAGGATTTGTCAGGGTATTTAAAAATTTAACAAATTATGTTTACATATAATTTCTGACCTTAACTACATTTCCATTTTTAATATATACTCTAGGCACCCTTTTTCCTATCATACATACAATTTCATAGTTAATGGTTCCTAGAAGCTCAGCTATATCATCAGCATCAAACTTTACATTTCCTTCTCTGCCGATTAAAATAACCTCGTCTCCTACATTAACTTCTCCAATATCCGTTACATCCACCATGCACTGGTCCATGCATATTCTTCCTACTACAGGAGCAAGTTTACCCTTTATTATCACCTTTGCTTTGTTAAACAAAAGTCTGGTATATCCGTCTGCATATCCTATAGGAAGGGTGGCTATAACACTTTCCTTTTCTGTTCTGTATTTTCTTCCATAGCTTATATACACATCCTTTTCTACCTTCTTAACATGTACTACATCTGTCTTAAGGGTTAGAACAGGTTTTAATGCAATTTTATCTTTGTGTATTTCTTCTGAAGGATAGTAGCCGAATAGAATCAATCCAGGGCGTACACATTCTAAATGAGTATCCGGTAAATCTATTACAGCTGCACTGTTTGCAATGTGGCGTTTATTAATTTTTACACCTCTTTCTATAAGAGCTGAATAGAAGGTATTAAATTTCTCCATTTGTTCATATGTATATTCTTTATCTTCTTCATCAGCACTGGAAAAGTGGGAAAAGAGACCTGCTATTTCTATATTGGGAAGCTTGCTTATGGCATAAACCTCTTCAAGACTTTCCTTACTTGGGAGAAAGCCTATTCTTCCCATGCCTGTATCCAGTCCTATATGAATCTTTGCTGTTTTACCAAACTTCTCAGCCTCATTAGAAAGAGCTTTAGCATAATCAAAGGTAAACACCGTCTGCTCAATATCATATTTTAATATTTCCTTTGCAAAGGTTAAAGGAGTGTAACCTAAAATCATAATGGGAGCTTTAATTCCACTCTTTCTAAGCTCCAAGGCTTCTGTAATTACTGCTACCCCAAAGCTTGTAGCTCCATTTTCCAAAAGTACAGGGGCTACGTCAATAGCTCCGTGACCGTATGCATCAGCTTTAATAATAGCCATTATTTCCTTAGTTTTTGTAACTCTTTTAATTTCTCTCATGTTATGTGCAAGATTATCAAGATTTATCTCTGCCCATACCGGCCGTATACTTTTAAACATTTCTTATCCCCCTTGTTTATCTAGCTTTCTGTTAAATGTCAATGTTCAAATAATGCTGCATTTAATTCTTTTTCTATTATAAAGTTGCTGTAGACAATTTCTGCTTTAATATTCCCCTTAAAGTCCAGTATACATAATTTCTCCGGAGCCTTAGTATCAGTGTTTACCTGAAGAATCCCTTTATCTATATTTTTGTTTCCTCCCGGTATATATAATTCTATAAAAAGGTAATTTTTTCCTTCTTTATTTTCAGAATAAATTTTAACTTCTTCATTAGTATATATTAACTCAACAAAATCTCTGAGAAAAGCCCATTTATAAAATACATCAAAATCTTCTTTTAATGTATAGCTTCTATTGCTTTTTAAATCTTTAACTATGATTGTATCCTTGATATAGAAATATACCCTGTCTTCTCCCAGCTCCAATCTGTATCCTTTTTCTGCATCATAATATAGCCTTGCCTTTTCTTCAAACTGCCCTTTATCGTTAATAACGAAATAATTCACATCACTGCTGTAGCAGGTAATGGTCCTTAAATAATCTACATATTCCTGAGGGGTATCTACCCTCCTCTTAAGCAGCAGGGCAAAAAGCACTGTAAGGGCAATGAATAATATTAATGATGCAATTATTATCTTTTTCTTCGTTTTTCCCACCCCTATTATTATTACCTTTAATACTATTATTCTCTTAGGGTGGTTTTTATTCTATAAATTTTCCATTTCCTTCAGTGTGTATGGAAGTTCCTCTATAATATTATGGGCACTTACGCTGTATTTTAAGCAGCTTAGTTTATCTCCCGCAGCACCATGGATATAAGCTGCTGTATATGCTGATTCCAGCGGGCTTAGCCCCTGCACAGCTAATGCAGCTATAATTCCAGTAAGACAGTCTCCCATTCCTCCCGATGCCATGGCGCTGGTACCGGTAGGATTTATATAAGTGCTTATACCGTCTGTTATAACGGTATTATAACCTTTTAATATCACCACTACAGAATTCTTTTCTGCAAATTCTTTAGCTGTCTTTATCCTGTTTTCATTGATATAATCTATGCTTAAACCTGTAAGCCTAGACATTTCTCCAGGATGAGGAGTTATTATCACTGAAGCTTTTCTCCCTTTTAAAAGCTCCGTATTTCCTTCTAAGACATTTAAAGCGTCAGCATCTAATACTACAGTCCCAGTAGAATGGCTTAAAACCTCCTTAACCACCTCCAGGGTTTCATCATTACTGCCCATACCCGGTCCAACTGCTGCTGCATTCGCTGAAGAAATCCTCTCAATAAGATCTTCACTTCTTTTAAAACCAAAGGTCATAGCTTCTATTACCTTTGCTGACATTACAGACTGAATATTCTTTGGACAGCATAAGGTTACAAGTCCTGCTCCGCTGCTTACCGCTGCTTCAGTAGTAATATATGCAGCACCGGTATATCCTTCACTTCCGGCAATAATGACTACCCTTCCGAAATTTCCTTTATGTGAGACTTTATCTCTCTTTGGAATGACTTTTTTAATATCCTCCAGTGAAGTTATAAACTCACCTTCATGGTACATGTCAATTACCTTACCGGGAATTCCTATATCCTCTACTGCTATATTTCCAGTGTGTTTATGACTTTTATAGTTTATAAAGCCTTTTTTATATAATTCAAAGGTTACAGTTTTATCAGCCTTTATTGCATTTCCTTTTATTTCACCGCTGTCGCTTTCCATACCTGAAGGAATATCCACTGACAGTATATATCTGCTGTTTTCGTTCATAATGGATATCACTGATAAATAAGGTTCCTCCAATTCTCTTGTAAGTCCTGTACCGAATACTGCATCTACCACTATATCGCTCTGCTGAAGAGAATCCTTTAATTCAGTGAAATCTTCGACATTTGAAATTTCTTTTATTTTTAGTCCCATATTTCTTAATATATCGTAATTAATCCTGCAATCCTTTGAAAGCCTGCTGCTGTTTCCAATTAGAAACACTTCCACAGATTTATCCAGAGCCTTTAAGTGCCTTGCTACAGCAAAGCCGTCTCCTCCGTTGTTTCCACTTCCGCACACCACTGAGAATTTATTATTTTCCTCTATGTTTAAATGCTTCATAACCTTAAGGGCAGCATTTTCCATAAGTACAATTCCAGGTATATTTAAATTTTCTATGCAGTATTTATCTATTTTTCTCAATACTTCCGATCTGCCGATTTTCATTTTACTTTCCCTCCAAAATAACAAATGCCACAGCATTTTCATTATTATGAGATATGGATACATGTATATTCATAACCTTTCGTTGCTCACACAAGGCCTCGGCCTTTCCTGATACCCTTACGTTAGGCTTTCCTAAGTCATCTTTATATATCTCAACATCCTTTAATCCAAATCCTCTAAATCCCGTTCCGAGAGCCTTAGCAAAGGCTTCCTTAGCTGCAAAATATCCCGCTAGATTGGAATATTGCATAATTCCTTTTACACTGTTTATTTCCCCGGAAGTAAAAGCTTTTTCTTTAAAGCTCACTCCTTCAGATACAGCCTTCTTAATTCTCTCTATTTCAATTATATCCGTTCCAATGCCAATTATCATATTAATACCTTCTTTTTAAATGTTTATATTTTAAATAATACCTTAAAATATAGTAATTAGTAAACTCAGCAAAAAAGAAGCTGTTACACAAGATACATGGTTCATTGTGCATCAGCTTCCGGAATATTTAAAATTATATTAGTTCGTAGCTATACAGTTTAAGGTTTTATCAAAATCAGATATATAGGAATCTACATATTCACCGATGATATCAACAAGATGAATAGGCGACACCTCATTATCATAAAGGATATTAATCAAGTCATATACTTTGTATCTTTGGGGAGTTATACTGTCTATGCTGTCCCTTTCAATGTTGATTATATCTTCTCCCTCCATATCTATCCTTTCTATTTCTATGCCGTATGCCTGTATTCCCATTTTTATACCCTTTACTACCCTGTAATAATAAATAGACTTTCTGTTTGCATCCTCCATAATCCTTACTAAATTCTTTACAACCCTCATCTTTTTTCCCCCTCAAAAAATTATTCACTTTTGAGCATACGTTATAAGTCATATTTATGTATTTTATATTAACATTAAAAATACAAAATATATGTCAAATAGTGAAGTGAGTTAAAAGATTTTATCCTTTTATTTTGACATGTTTGTGCCTATAAATGGCTTGTTTACTACATTTAAAGATGGTAATTGGTATAATATTCCTAATTTTCTCACAATTTTGTCGAATCCTTAGTATATCTGTTGCAAAATTTTATTTTAAAATATTTATAAATAATCCATAAAGCTACATATATGCTGCCATAGAACCTTACCCATCAGTTCAAATATCATTCTCTATACAGCTTTTTTATGTCCCTATATCCCTTTTGCAGCTTTTCACTGTCACTGTCTTTAATTTCATTCATGGAAAATTTCGCTTTGTTATATATATTGCCTATTTCTTCAACACCAGCGTCCTCTCCGTAGTTTCCCTTCAGCTTTAGTATTCTCATTAGCTGAGTGGCGGTCATAAAGTTTCTGAATATATCCTTTCCCTGAGAGAACCTTTGAATTTTACCAAAGTAATACAGCACCCTTCCTCTGGGATTCTTGGGAGGAGTCATATTCTTAAATACCTCCTTTAACCTGTCTAAAGATCTTTTTCTCAAGGATTCCTTTGATATTTTCTCCCTTTCCTCTAAAACCCCCTCTGCAATATACTCACTTTGGAGCTTTAACCTTTTGAAAGCCTTATATATTATATAAATTATAACTGCTAATACAGCCAATTTAAGAAGTTTACTTAAGATATGGTAGTTTACCGCTTCCATATCCATAAATTCAAATTCATTAACTTTTTCATTATTAGCCTCTGTATTCAGTCCCTGAGAAGAAAGATTTATCCTGTAATAAAGCCATTGGAATCCATCCTTTATCAAATATAAAAAAATATATATCAGCTTATCAAAAATTTCCATAAGATACGAATAAATGGTTTTTATAATCTTCACGGTATTATTATAAAAAAAGTCCATAGAAAGTATCAGCACCGCAACCATTATAAACACATCATTTATCAACGACTTTCTTCCCTTTATTTCATATTGAAGCCTGCTGGACTGCCTTAGCATCCAAACAGAAAGAAGGAGATAGAGAATATAAAACCTAAGTATATACCCTGTATATTCCTCTCTTAAAAATATCACCACTATTCCCAGAGCCATTATAACGTAAATACCTTTTTTAATTTCTTCTTTTAAATAATCCGGTGAAAGGCTGTATACATTCTTATGGGAAGTATATATAAGAGTTAACAGAGAAGGTATATAATATAGCAACCAACGGTGTCCATAAAATATAATGGTCAAAGCACAGCTTAGAAGCATTGGGAGTGCAAGAATAAGCTTTTTATTCTTCAACTGCCTGTCGCTTAAATACAGAAAGCTAAGGACCGTAATCACTGAAATAAAAAATTCTTTATAACCATAATTCTCATAGAAGATACCAATATAGATGACAAAAAAAGCGATGTAAGTCAGGGTTATTATATGGAGACCGTAGAGCAGTCTTAAAAATTTATAAGCCTTCATACTATAATACCTCCCTAACATTTAATTTTTCTGTTCCCGCTATCTCATCTAAATCATTTTTCCTGGATATATCTATAATCTTTATTATATTTCCCTGCCTTGCTGAGGCTTCTATAAGCTCTTGAACGTCTCTTGAAAGATAGCCCGCAATAATAACACATACTGTATTTCCTGTTAGTAAACCTAAATTCCTTTTGAAATAATCATAAAAATCTTCTCTGGGCGTGCTGTCTACCCTTCCGCAGAATTCTAATATATCCGCCATATTATTCAGTGAATTAGGCACCTTATCCATTAGATCACCATAGTGGGATATTATATGAGCATTACTCCAAAGCCCTACAGGAATACCCTTATCTAAAAAGCTTTGGGATAGTGAAGCTGCTATTTCGCAGCTTTTATTTACTCTCTCTTCGTTAATGCTGTTCCAGAAAGGTCTGTTATACTGAACATTTATTATTAGTACTGCCTCCTTATCCGAGGAATAGTCATATTCCTTAACCATGAGATTGCCCATCCTTAAGCTGGAATTCCAGTGGATATCCTTCATCCTGTCACTGCCTGTATAATCTCTGATTCCTTTTATAAATATGGGATCGGTGAATATCCACCTCTTTATTATATTTTCTCCCAATATAGAATTACTTGTAACATTTATATGGCTAAAATCCTTCAGCTTAGGGTAAACTACTATTTCTTTAAAATCCTCTATCTGCTTCTCTTCCTTATCCATACCAAAAAAATCTACTATAGTTACATTTAAATTTCTTAAAAAATACACGCCTCTTTTATTTATTTCAGCAGGATAACTTCTTTTTACCCTTTCTCTTCCTCCCACTGAATATATATCAGAGTAGCTTACTGTATTTCCCATGGTTTCGTTGTATCTTAAATTCTTTTTCTTTACCTGGGAAGGCATTATCTCCTCGATATTTAAAAAAGGAACAGGGATTAACTTTCCGTTTTCGATTTGAAGGTTAATTTTAAATTCTTCCCCGGGAAATAATTTATCCCTGCTTATGCTTCTTTTAACGGATAAATTGTTAAAAGCATACTTTCTGTAGCACACTGATGCTATGTAAGCTCCTGTGAGAAGGAATATAAATATAATATATATTTTCATATTTACACCTCATTATTTTTCCAAGGCAATATATTCAAGGGGGACATTCGCCTCGTTAAGTATATTCTCAACTACCTTTGAAGCAGATAAATTTTCTGAGGAATAGCTTTTATTCTTAAGTATTATCCTGTGGCTTAAAACCTCCACTGCAATAGTTTTAACATCCTCCGGTATAACATAATCCCTTCCCTGAATAGCAGCTATAGCCTGGGCTCCCTTCATAAGGCTTAAAGAAGCTCTGGGAGAAGCTCCAAGCGCAATCATCTCATGATTCCTTGTTCTTCTAACAATGTCCAGTATATAATTCTTAACTTCATCATTAATCTGTACTTTAACCACATTTTCCATAACATAATTTATCTCAGCCTCATTTACCGCTTCTGTAAGGCTGTTTAAAGGGTCCTCCAGCATGAATCTATCCATTATCCCTTTTTCCTCATTATAATCAGGATACCCCATGGAAATCCTTATAAAAAACCTGTCCAACTGTGCCTCCGGAAGAGGAAAGGTACCAAACTGCTCCACAGGATTTTCCGTGGCTATTACAAAGAAAGGCTTTGGAAGCTTAATAGTGTTTCCCTCCACTGTAATCTGCCTTTCCTCCATACATTCCAAGAGAGCGGATTGAGTTCTTGGAGTTGCCCTGTTTATCTCATCAGCTAAAAGTACATTGCTTAAGATCGGTCCCTGCCTGAACTGAAACTCCCCCAGCTTTTGATTGTAAAAATATATCCCCGTTAAATCCGAGGGAAGTATATCCGGAGTAAACTGTATCCTTTTAAAATCTAAATTCAGGCTTTTTGCCAGACTCTTTGCAAGCTTTGTTTTTCCAAGCCCAGGCACGTCTTCCAGAAGAACATGTCCTCCACATATAAAAGCTGCAATTATCTTGTTTATTTTATCCTCTCTGCCTATGATAACCTTTCCTATATTTCTTTGAAGTTTTTCTTTAAACTCTTGAAATTTATTAATTTCCATATTTCTACCCCTTTACATATATTAGTAAAATATATATTAATTATATCACTGGAAATAATATACACTCAATATACATTTAATTACAGTATATAATTATGAAAATAAGAATAGAAAGAATGAGATGAAGTTCTTAGGTATTTATATAGCCCTGTATAGTAAAAAATCAAGACAGCCGAATGACCTTGTCATTCAGCTGTCTTGACTTTAATTCTCATTTACCATAGTCGATGGATTGTATACGTTCTCACGCCCTAATTTTATTATAACAGATTATACCGATAAATCAATAGATAACCAAAAAAAACCAAAATAGAAAAGCACCAGAAAAACTTCTGGTGCTTACAAATCAATTAAGAAAATAATTTTCAAAGCCTATATCTTAAATACCTGCACCAATCGATTTAAGTTTTCAGCTATCTCAACCTGATGCTGTGCTGTGAGAGCTACCTGGCTTACAGCCTTAGAAGTATCTTCTATATTGCTTAATATATCCTCTGAGTTATTTGTAGTATCCTGCATATTTTCAGCTATATTTTCTATTACTCCGGAAATCTGTTCTGCTGAAGCATTAAGCTCCTGGGACATTGCCGCCATATTTTGTGATAATTCACTAAGAAAGCCTGCATCCTCTTCATATACATTTCCTGTATCTATTAACAGAGTATAGTCCTTTTTAACCTGATTGTCTATAAAGTCTAGTAATCCTTTTGAGTTTTCAGTTAAATAACTGAAAGCACCGTTTACTCCTGAAACCACTGATTGTATGTCTCTAACATACTGCACAGACTGCTCTGCAAGCTTTTTAATCTCCTCCGCTACTACAGCAAACCCTCTTCCGTTTTCCCCTGCTCTTGCTGCTTCAATGGCGGCATTTAACGCCAGAAGGTTAGTCTGCTCGGCGATTGCAGCTATGGAATCAGCAATTATTCCAATCTCATTTACCACTTTACCGTTTTCTATGGCTTCAATGATATTCTTTTCTTTTTCTTCATAAATTTCATAAGTAATGTTTTGTGATTTTTCACCTCTTGATTTAATATCTGCAGCTCTTGATTTAACAGCTTCAGACTGATGACTTCCTTCTGAAGAATGAACCGCCATTTCATTAAGACCTGAGTTAACCTGCTGTATAGTAGCTGTAAGCTCTTCTGTCACCGCATTTATTTCCTGCACACTCTTTACTATACCTACAGTGCTGTCATTTATGTGATTAAAACCTCCTGCCATTTCCGCCATTATAGCTGACAGCTCTTCACTGGAGGCTGTAACCTCTTCTGTCTGATCCACTATTGACTTAATGGTTTTTTTCATTCTGTCCTGAGCAGTGTTTAAAGCATTTATAAGTTTTCCAAAGTCATCATTATTATCATAACTTATAGAATAGGTTAAATCTCCCTCTCCCAAAGCCTCCGCAAAGCTTATCCCTTTTTTCAGTACCTTTGAAATGTATCTTGCAAGTATTAAACCAATGACTAACGCAGTTAAGAATATTAAAGCTATGATGCAGTACATGAATATTTCAGTTTTAACATGGATATCCGCATTGTCATCATTTTTGTCTTTTGCCTGGGTATCAGTAATCTGTATTAATTCATCTATCTGCTTAAACATCATTTGTGTTTTTTCTTTTAATCCATTTAATCTCATACGTGCTTCTGTGTAATTACCGTATTTGGCCTGCGCTAAAACAGAATCCCTTTCTTTTCTGTACTCCTCTAAATGGGAATAAAATCTCTCCCAGATTTCTCTTTCCTCTGAAGAAAGACTTCTGCTTCCATATTGATCCACCAATTCTTTGTTAATTGCTTTAATTTCTTCTATTTCATTTAAAGACTTATTCGTTTCCTCTTGATTATTCAAAAGAACAGCCTTAAATATTTCACTTTCCACATTCATCAAGTTATTCTTAATAGTAAGAACTTCCTTTATATTGCGAAGATTCTCATCGTAAAGTATATTACCATTTTCTGAAATTCTATTAATGGCGCCGTTACTTAGGAACCCTATAACTAATACTAAAAATGCTATTATGCCGAAGGACATCAGCAGTTTGGCTTTTATAGATAAATCCTTTATTAATTTCATTTTATTCCTCCTAGAATGATCCTATGTTAATATAGAGCCTTATTTTATAGTTAAAGCCTGGTTACTATTATCGTAGCTTTTTAGAGGAAGTTTACATCACATTTTAACAAAATAATACAAAATAACATTAAATTTTCTAAAAATATATTCAAAAAAAATAATAAACCCGGAGATCAGCTAAAATCTCCGGGTTTAATCTGCAATTTATCCCTTTTAAAGGGTTATGGAGCTAGAGAGAGCTTTATAAATAAACTCACTCTCAATTAATCGCCTCAATTTTTTAGAATACCTGCTTAACTGGGAAGAATCCCGGTATCATTACAGAAATCACTGTAATGATTATAGCGGATAACAAGCCTCCTAAAGCTGCACATAAAAAGGATTTTTTAAAATCTAATCCTAAAAACGCTGCTATGGCTGTACCTGTCCATACGCCTGTAGTAGGCAGTGGTATAGCTATAAAGGTAATAAGGGCAATTTCCTTATATTTTTCGAACTTTCCAATATTTTTTCTAATCTTATTGTCAATAATATTAGTAAGAAAATCAAACTGCCTTTTTGTTTTAAGCCAGTTATATATTTTATTAAAAAGCAGCATTATAAAAGGTACCGGAAGCAGGCTTCCAATATAGCTTAATACCATAACCAGCAGAGGATTATAATTGTATGCAAGTATTCCTATAGGTATAGCGCCTCTCTGTTCCACTATAGGAACTGCAGAAAATAAGAATATAAATAATAATTTGCTCATATTACTCTCCTTATAATTTGACTATAAGTGTCTAAAAAATTAATAGTTTTGTAAACAAATTTACTATCAATTATTATATTATAAAAGAAACTTTAACTTTTCACCAGTGGTATTTATATAAAATTTAACAAAGAGACCTTTACTTTATATATTTTTAGTGTATAATTAATATATAACAAATAATCATTATTAAGTAATACTATATACATTTATTACTTCTATTTGTTTGCCTATATTTGATAATAAATTAACATATATAATAAATTATTATGGAGGATGCGTGCATATGAAATCTTTAGAAGTTAAAAAGGATATTTATTGGGTTGGTGCCTTTGACCCGGATTTAAGAATTTTTGATATTATAATGTATACCCCTTATGGCACAACTTATAACTCTTATGTTGTTAAAGGAAGTGAAAAAACAGCTATATTCGACACCGTTAAGGCTCAGTTTTTTGATCAATATATAGAAAGATTAGATTCCTTAAATATAGATATCAAAAATATTGACTATATAGTAGTAAGCCATACAGAGCCTGACCATGCCGGATCCGTAGCAAGAATATTAGAGCTTTCCCCTAAAGCTAAGGTGGTGGGAAGCGCTGCTGCTTTAAAATTCTTAAAAGGAATTGCTAACAGAGAATTTGAATCTATAACCGTAGGTGATGGAGACAGCCTAAGCCTTGGAAATAAGACCCTTAACTTTATTTCTACTCCTTTCCTCCATTGGCCTGATACTATATATACTCATATACCTGAAGATAAAACTTTGATTACCTGCGATTCTTTCGGAACACATTACTGCTTTGAAGGTATGTATGACGATCTTATACCTGAAGATAAACTGGGAGAATATATGGAGTCTTTAAGATATTACTATGATGTTATCATGGGACCTTTTAAGCCTTATGTACTTAAAGCTTATGATAAAATAAAAGACTTGGACATCGATATGATAGTTCCTGGACACGGTCCTATTTTAAGAGAAACCCCTTGGAAGGTAATTGAGCTTTATAAGGAATGGAGTACTCCTGTGGAAAATAATACAAAGAAGGTAACTATTTCTTACGTTTCTGCTTATGGATACACTGCTCAAATGGCTGAGACCATAGCAGAAGGTATTAAATCCGTTGGAAATATAGAGGTTAAACTTTATGATGTAATTCATCATGATATGAAGGATATAGTAAATGATATATCCAATTCAGATGGTATACTTTTTGGCTCCCCTACTATAGTAAGCGAACTTTTAGAGCCTATAAGAGACTTGTTATCCAAGCTGAATCCTGTTATTCACGGTGGAAAAACAGCTGGAGCCTTCGGTTCTTACGGTTGGAGCGGAGAGGCCGTTCCTAGGATTAATACAAGATTAAAAGAGCTTAAAATGAAAATTTATGGCGATGGACTGAAAATAAACTTTAAACCTTCTGATGAGGATTTAAAGGAATGCTTTAATTACGGAGTAGGTTTTGCCAATATGATGCTGGGAAAATCTCCTGAAGACGATGGTGCTTCATCAAAAAAAAAGTCATTAAATGATGATGAGTCAGAAGACGATGGTCCCACGCAAAGCTCATCATCCTTTGAAGAAATAAAGGCCTCAGGTAAAGTAAAGCTATGGAAGTGCGTGATATGCGGAGAGATTTTCGAAGGAGAGCTTCCTCCGGAAATCTGCCCTGTATGCGGCGCTGGCAGGGATCAATTTGAAGAGGTAAAGGCGGCGAAAGAAGCCTTTAAATCAGAAAGTAAAGATCAATTTATCATTATTGGAAATGGTGCTGCTGGCTTCTATGCAGCAAAATCTATAAGAGAAAGAAATTCAAAATGCAGTATAACCCTTATTTCTAAAGAAGAGGCTAATTCTTACTTCAGACCTCAGGTTTCTGATTTAATATCCGGACCTGTTCCAGATAAAAAGCTTTATTTGGTTTCACCGGAATGGTATGAAGAAAATAATATCCATAAAATATTAGGTGCTGAAGTTGTGGAGATAAAATCTCAGGACAAAAAGATAGTATTAAATACCGGCGAAGAATTAAGCTATGATAAGCTGATACTTGCTAACGGAAGTTATAATTTCGTACTGCCTATTAAAGCGGGAGATATTACTTTAAGTCCTGACAACTACAGAAGCATCCAGGGAATATATACTGTTAAGGATATTAAAGATGCTGTCGGCTTAAGGGATTCCCTTGATAAGGCTGAAAACGCAGTAGTTATAGGCGGAGGTTTGTTAGGTCTTGAGGCTGCCTGGGAAATGCATCAAAAAGGCGTTAAAGTTACAGTAGTAGAATTTTTCCCAAGACTTCTTCCTAGACAGCTGGATTTAGAAGCAGCAGAACTATTTGAAAAAATAACAAATACCTGCGGCATCGATATAATCCTTGGCGACAGCGCTGAAGAAATTATCCTTAAAGATAATAAAGTAAGCAGTATAAAATTGAAAAGCGGAAAAACTGTAGATTGCGATGTACTATTATTTTCAGTAGGTATAAGATGCAATATATCCCTTCCAAAGCAAAGCGGTATATCCGTTGATAAAGGCATTATAGTAAACAAAAAAATGGAAACTAATCTTCCTGACATTTATGCCTGCGGTGACTGCGCAGAATTAAACGGGATAGTTTATGGAAACTGGCCAGCTGCTATTGAAATGGGCAAAGTTGCAGGAATCAATGCTGCAGGAGACAATGCAGAATTCCAGCAATTTGTTTCTTCTGTTATATTTAACTCTATGAATGCCAGAGTTTTCTCTGCAGGCACTATAAACTTTGAAGATAAGAGCTTAGAGCAGCTTTCCTTTAAAGACGAAAGCAAAAATATCTATAAAAAGTTATTCTTCAAAGACAATAGGCTCGTAGGCGGAATCCTCTTAGGCAATATAGCGGCTTCTACAAAGATTATGAACGGTATTAAAAAAGCTATAACCAAAGAAGAAGCTTTAAGCAGCAATATACTGTAAACCATACTTTTACCAGCCACATAAGCTTTAATTGTAAATAGTATACTATGATGATAAAAATCGAGAGTGAGGACTTTAAATAATCCTTCCTCTCGTTTTTATTTTCACTGAAACAGATTGTCCAATCAGTTTATATAATATAAAATTTAAAATGAAGAAAAAAACTCCTTCCGGAGTTTTTTAAAAACATTAAATCTAAGAAATTCCAGAGGAATCCCCCTAAACCTTTCAATTTTAACTTTTAATTCTAAATTAACTTTCAGCATTTTAATTCTAAATCAGTTTTAAGCCTTACTGTGTCTGCAATTCTTCCTTTTCCGGCCTTTTATTGCTTACAAATCTAAAATCCTCAGCTACAACTTCAGCAATATATCTCTTTTTACCATCCTCGTCTTCATAGCTACCGGTTCTCAACCTTCCGCTGATGCTGATTAGGCTACCTTTTTTCATATATTCACATACAACCTGAGCTTTTCTACCCCAAATGGTAACAGGTATAAGGTCTGCTTTTTTCTCACCATCGGCTGAGCGAAAGTTTCTGTCTACAGCAATTACAAATCTTGCAAATACTTTTTCACTGCCTTCTAGTATTCTTAATTCTGGATCTTTAATCAATCTGCCAACCAATACAATTTTATTCATCTTGCATACCTCCAATATAATTCTATTGAAGATTATATCCATTATACCTGAGTTTATACATTTATTACTAAATATTCTTCATTTTACATGGTATAATTTATATATTTTTCTATAAGTGATATAATATAGAAGACTATAGAAATCATGGGGGAAGGAAAATGAAAAAAATAAGTTCAAAAATAACCTTAGCTATAGTAGTCTGCACTATTTTAGTTTCCTGTACTGTGGCTATGACAAGCACTTTGATTATTATGAATTCCGTTAAAGCTGAATCGCAGGATAAAATGGGGAATCTTGCAGAAGCAAAAGCTAACAGCTTTGACAAAACTCTTATGAAGGTTACCTCTGTGTCACACTCCTTAGCTAATGCCGCAGAAAGCATTATAGATATAAATACCTTGAAGAAGGATTTAAATGCCTATGACAGCCAAATGAAGCATTTAATCAAGGAGTACTGTGATACAAATAACGAGTTTTCCGGTGTATTTGTAATCTTTGATCCTTCGGTAACCGCTAATGTAAAGGAATACATAATGCAGGATAAAGATCGTACAGGAAATTATGAGTTTACAAACCAAAGAACAATTGGAGAGTACACCGCTGAAAATGGGGATTTAAAGTGGTTCTACACATCTCTTAATAATAAAAGCTCCAGCTGGAGCCAGCCCTATACAGATTCAGCTTCGAAGCTTAAGCTTATAACCTACAGTGTACCTGTATTAAAGGAAGGTGTTGCCATAGGAGTTGCCGGAGTCCATATACCTTTAAGGGATTTTAAGTCTTCTATAGAAGATATGAAGATTTATAATTCCGGATACGGATTTCTGCTAAATGAAAGCTTTAGATTCGTGATTCATGATAAATATAACGAAGCAGATACTTTAAGCAGCATAGAAGAAGGACGGTTTAATGCTTTAGAAGAGTACATAAAATCCAATGGAAACGGCATAACTACTGAAGTTATAAACGGGAAAAAATCAAAAGTGGTTTTTTCACGTATGTCTAATCAGTGGACCTTTGGCATTATAGCCCCGGAAAATGAGGTGTATGCACCCATTACACGCCTTATTATCATAGTATCCATCTTAATATTCTTTGGAATTATTTTTTCTATTATTACAGCTATGGTCATAAGTGGGAGGATTTCAAAGAAAATAAAGGCAGTGACTCAGGCTATAAAAAGAACTGCGGACTTAAACCTTGAGCATTATGAAAATCAGGATATAAATTCAGCTTTGCAGCAAAAGGATGAAATAGGAGAAATGGCTACAGCCCTGGCAAATCTCAGGGAATACTTGAGAAGGGTTGTTTCCCTTTTAAAATCAAACTCTGAAAATCTCATGGATAATTCAAATATGCTGGTGGAAATAACAAAGCAGAACTCAAGAGCTATTACCGCGGTATCCTCCAGTATAGAAGATCTGGCACAAGGTGCTATGAAACGAGCTAGGGAATCCAGTGAAGGGCTGCAGGAGCTTTCATTGCTTTCTAAGGAAGTGGAAGAAATCGTGCAAAGCTCCCGAAGGGTTAACTTTCAATCAGAAATAGCAAAGGATAAGAGTCTTAACGGCTTACAGGCAATGAACCTTTTGAAGGATCGCACTAGTGATAATGAAGATGTAGTTAATAAATTATCCCATACCACTGAAGATCTGACAAAGGCCTCTAATAGCATAAGCAGCATAGTCACCAGTATAAGCTCCATTGCAGAGCAAACTAACCTTTTAGCTCTGAATGCAGCTATAGAGGCTGCCAGAGCCGGTGAGTCAGGGAAAGGATTCTCTGTAGTAGCTGAGGAAATCAGAAAACTCTCTGAACAGACTTCAGAATCCACAAAGACTATAGGAACCATAACAAATCAGATAGTAAAAAGCATTTCAGATATGAAAAATAACATGGAGCTTTCTAAAAGTGTAATGACGGAGGAAAAACTTTCTGTAGACAACGCAGAAACCTCCTTCCATGAAATATATGATGCTATAGAGGAAACTACCAAGCAGATTGAAGTTCTTTCTGAAAAAGTTAATAGAGTAAATCAAAAGAAAGATATAGTTCTTTCTATATTTGAAGATATATCTTCCATAGCACAGGAATCAGCCGCCTCATCGGAAGAAATATCAGCTTCTGTGGAAGAGCAGTCAACCTCCATGGAAGAAATCACAAACTCAGCCTCTGCCTTAAGCAGCATTGTCACAGATTTAGATGAGGTTACCGGCAGATTTAAAATATAATTCTGATTATAAAATATATAAAAATAAAAAGCTTTGGCGGAGAAACATAAAACTTCCTGCCAAAGCTTTTTATTTAATTTGTATAAATAAATCTGTGGAGCTTTTCTATATTTTTATCTCTATCCCACTTTAGATAAAAAACACCTTTTATTTCAGTGTCCTGCTTAAACTCATCATAGGGACATCTAGTTTCCTTGATTCCATTTTTACCGTAAAGAACTACCTTTGATCCTAATGATATCATTTCAGTGTTGGATAAACTTGTTTCAACATAAGGTGCAAGTTTGTTTACCAGCTCAGGATACCTGGTTATAGGAGCACTTTTAATTTTATCAAACACAGCAAAAAGCACCCTTCTCTGCCTTTCCGTCCTTTCATAATCAAAATTGCCAACATACCTTATCCTGCTGTATGCCACCGCCTGCTGTCCGTTAATTTTCTGATGTCCTGAATTTGAAAGAGGAGTATACTTTGTTCCGGTGATCTTTGCAATGCTTTTAGCATAGGAGTTTAAAAGAGGAAGCTCGTTAGCTTTAACGTTTATCTCTATCCCTCCAATTGCATCTATAATGTTAGCCAAGCCTCCGAAATCCACCTTCACATAATCCTTAATATCCAGCTTAAACTGCTCATTTACAACTTTTACCGAATTAACTTCTCCTCCGTAGTTATAGGCATAATTAAGTTTATTAACATTATTATCGCCGTAAAACACATAAGTATCCCTTAAAAGAGAGGACATTTTAATCTGCTTTTTAGTATTGTCTATGGAAAGGACTATTATGCTGTCAGAGGCATTCTCCTCTTTATCCACTCCTAATAAAAGTATATTTGTCACGTCGTTTCTTTTTATATCCTTTCCTTCCTCATTCTGTATGGTATCAGGTATTTCGCTTACCGAAACCGCATTTTCATCTATTTTTATATTTTTAATTTTATTTAGGTAAAAATACCCTACTGCTCCTGCAGAGACTGCAAGCACCAATAATACACCAAGAATAATAGCTACGATCTTTACACCCCTGTGTTTCCTCTTGTTACTGTTCCCCTTCATAAAAATCCACCTTCCTTATTGCTTTGCTCAGCAATCTGTACGCTATCAGACAGCTAAAATTATTATACATTATATTATACGTAAAATCCTCCAATAAAAGTTAAAATACTTTTATTGGAGGTTATTATTTATATAGGATTATTAATTTTAATTTTCTCCATTCTTTTTTTAATATATCTATGCTTCATACTCTTAAGCTTTTCAAGGGTAAACTTAAAGATAATATTGGTTAATATTATGAGTACCGCTACTGCCGCTGCAGTAGAAATATCCCCTGCATCGTACCTGTCTATCATTTCTACTGATGCCACTTTTGTTTTTGTGGTATATAAAAAGGTTACCGCAGATACTGTCATCATAGAATTTACAAAGAAATATGAAAAGCTTTCGATAATTGCAGTTTTGGACATGGGTAGTATAACCCTAAAAAACACATGATACCAAGGCATCCCCAATGATTCCGACAAATTCTCGTATTCTCTATCCAGCTGCTTCATGCTTCCTGTAATAGTCTGAAAAGGAACAGAGTAAAAATGCAGTACATTGGCAAGTATCAGTATAAAAAATGTCCCGTATATAAAATTCAACGGATTATCTTTATCGTTAAAATGAAGGATATAAGATAAACCTACTACAAGCCCAGGCAATGCTAAAGGAATTAAGGATAAAAATCTCACCGCCGTTCTAAGGGGCTTGAAATCTCTTCCTCTTTCACTTATATATGAAGCTATAATGGTTATGATAGTCCCCATAACAGCACTGAGCATGGCTACAAATATAGTATCCCTATATATCTCCATTACGCTTTTACCTAAGGTTTTAATCTTAAACCACTGAAGTGTTAAGCTTAAATCATAAGGCCATCTCTTTACCAGAGCAGCAAATAATATTGTGACAAAGATTCCTAGTATTATGAAAGATACTGACGCAGTGAAAAAGGCAAGTACGATGTCTCTTCCTTTATTTTCTTTAATTATATAAGGTCTTGCCTTTGAATCCACCGCTGAATTCCTTCGGCTAATTAACCTGTCTGCAATAAAAGCTATAACAGAAGGTATAATAAGCAGCATTCCTACCACAGCACCCATGGTTATGTTCTGCTGTCCTATAACCTGTTTAAATATGTCCGTAGCAAGAAGATTATAGTTGCCTCCTACTACCTTAGGGGCTCCAAAATCCGTAAACACCATTGTAAATGCTGAAAAGAAGGCACTGATAATTCCAAACTTAACTCCCGGCAGTGTTATCGTGAAAAACTGCTTTACACTACTAGTACCCATTACTTCTGCAGCCTCATATAACCTGTAATCTACTGTCTTAAAGGCTACAGAAAGCATCAGGTAGACCGCAGGAAAAACGTATATTGCCTCTGCAAATACTATTCCCCATTTTCCGTAAAGAGGAAACTCAAAATTCAGCCAGGGTAAAGCCCCAAAAAAACCGGAGGTTATAATCCCCTTTGCTCCGAAAAGGTAAATCAGTGCTATACCATGGGTCATTGAGGGTGCAAAAAGAGGCAGCATGGCAATCCACCTATATATTCCCTTACCCCTTATGCTGCTTCTCTCCAGTGCATACACATACCAAAAAGCTATAAATAAAACTATCACAGTAGTTATCAGCGAAACGGAAAAGCTGTGGCTTACGGAGCTTGCAACTCCCGGAGAAGAAAAATACTTTTGAAAATTTTTTATACCTATAAAGCTTCCATTAGAAAAAAACACCCTGGAAAAAAGCGTCATAATAGGCAGCAGAAGAGCTGATACCAAAAAACACAGTGAAACTCCAAGGAATAGGAGCTTTAAAAATCGTGACTTTCCCATTGTCCTCAAAGTTATTCCTCCAATTTCTTAAGATTTAAAGTATTTATGAAGATATCTGAACCCATTTTTAAGTTAAATTTTTCTTCTATAGCTGAAAACATGTCTATAGCTATTTCTCCGCATTCTAATTCTTCTTCTGCATCTGCGGTTATTCTGTAAAAGGGTCCTCTAAACTCTATACTTTTAACCTTATATTTTTCGTAGCCCTCTTTCTCTTCTATGGAATATTCCACTTCTTCCGGTCTTATCATAAAAATATCATCCGCTTTTCTTATAAAATTAACCTTTCCTATAAAATCAGCTGCATACTGATTTACAGGATGCTTATAAATTTCTTCCGGGGTGCCTATTTGAACTATTTCAGCCTCCTTCATAACCACTATTTTATCAGCAAGGGTTAATGCCTCCTCCTGGTCATGGGTTACCATTATAGTAGTTATTCCTAGCTTTTGCTGAATCATCTTTAATTCATGCCTTAAATACTCCCTTACCTTTGCATCTAAGGCGCTTAACGGCTCATCTAAAAGAAGTATATTTGGAGAAAGGGCAACAGCTCTTGCCAGGGCTACCCTCTGCTGTTGACCTCCTGAAAGTTCATTAGGATATTTATGCTTTTCAGACATAAGCCCTACAAGTTCCAAAACTTCATTTACCTTTGAGTTTATCTCCTCTTTGGAAAGCTTTTTATTCTTTAATCCATAAGCTATATTTTTTTCAATGGTCATGTTTGGAAAAAGCACATAATTTTGAAATACTATTCCCATATTTCTTTTGGACGCTTCCAGATTTGTAATATCTTTATTCTCCAGGAGAATTACTCCTTCATCAGCCCTTTCGAGACCGCATATTATCCTTAAAAGAGTAGTTTTGCCGCATCCGGAAGGTCCTAAAAAACACAGGAATTCCCCTTTGTTTATTTCAAGATTTATATCTTTAAGAGCATTAAACTTCCCAAATTTTTTATTTACACCTTCTATTTTAAGATAACTCATATCACTGCACTCCATTAATTATTTGATGAACCATATCTCTTAGTCCACTCATTTATTATTCTGCTTCTGTTTTCTGCCATCCAGCTTAGATCCAGCTTTAAAAGCCTCTCCTTTACATTTTGTGGATAGCCCTCTACCTTGGAATCCATACCTTCATAGGTGATAAGTCCTCTATTTACAGAATATGCATCCATGGCCTCTTTAGAAATAGCCCAATCTAAGAAAAGCTTTGCTTCTTCCTTAATCTCCTTTTTATTTACAAGAGCATTAACCTCTGCGTCCCATCCAAAATCCTCTTTGGTAAATATAGTTTTAAGCTGAGGGTTATTCTTCTGCATTCTTAAGCTTTCAAAGTCCATACCTAAGCCTAAAAATTGTTCTCCTGTAGCAGTAGTTTTAGTAGGTGCACTTCCTGAATGAACATAACTTTTAATGTTCTTGTGAAGCTCATCCATGTACTTCCAAGCCTTTTCTTCTCCCATGGATTTAATCCATGAGGACACAAGCAAGTAACCTGTTCCTGAAGATCCAGGATTAGGCATAACTATTTGTCCTTTATATTCAGGCTTTATTAAATCCTCAAAGGATTCAGGCATAGGTAAATTTTTGCTTTTTCCTTCTTCTTCATTAGCAGATATTATTCCAAACCAAAGACATGTACCTACCCAGTGAGGAATTTCATTTTTCGAATCCACAAATCTTTTATCTATCTTCTCAATTCCCTGAGGCTTATATTCTGCCAAAACCTTTTCACCATCCAATATTAAACAGCTGGAAGCAGCTAGTCCCCAAATCACATCCGCTTGAGGGTTGTCCTTTTCTGCCAGAAGCTTAGCGGTAATAACACCGGTGGAATCTCTCACTATATTTACCTCTATGTCCGGGTACTTTTTATTAAAAGCCTCTTTATAAGCCGGTATATATTCGCTTTCTATAGAAGTATATACAGTAATTTCCTTCTTTTCTGCTTCTTTCTTACTGCCGCATCCTGCCACAGAAAATGTCAATAACACACTTAAACACACCGCTGACAACTTTTTAAAATTCATAATTACACCCTTCCTACTACTTATAATTTTTTGTCAGGTGCCAGGCACCTGACATTATGTTCTCCTATAAGTCATTTGTCAGGTGCCTGGCACCTGACAAAATCATCTGATGCAGCTCTTTAAATAATCTTCTGCAATCTGTAAATCCTTAATAGAATCGATTTCGAACCAATCATCAGAATTGATTTTTGTAATGTACACCTCTGCATTAGCCAAAGATTTGTTAACAACCTCGTCCCAGTACATACTGTTAAAGCTGCCTTCCCTTACAGCTTCTTCTAAAGCCTCTTTTATGATTCCCCCATCTTTTTCAGTCCAGTAGGATATTCCGCACATAATATAATCCGTACCGTCCCCTACCTCTATTTCATGGATCCTTCCATTTTCATCAAAGTGGAATATCCATTCTGATTTAAAATCCTTCTTAATTCCGGAAAAATAAGTAGAAGTCTTCAAATCCCTTGTAAAAAAGTTTCTTGTCATATAAACATCTGCTTCAGTAACGTAGGCATCCTTTAAATAATCCCTTACAAGATACATAGTATAAACATTATTATAAACATTATATTTATCATTATTTATGAGTTTCACGCCGTATTTTTCTTTAAGATAATCAAAACGCTCTGCCATATAACCTGTAACGATTATTATTTCTTCTATACCTTTTTCTTTTAAAAATTCTATCTGCCTTTCAAGAATAGGTTGTCCCATAACCTTCACTAAGGATTTAGGACAGTTGTCTGTAAGGGGTCTAAGCCTTGTCCCCATTCCCGCAGCCATTATAATAGCTCTCATTTTATCCCTCTATTCAAAGTTAGTAATTAATCTATAGGTTCATATTTTGAACACAATATAATATTACCATTTTAATACAAGGTATGCAAGAATATTTTATGAATATTATAAACAAAATGTAAACACCCCTATAAGTAAAATCAAGGTGTTTCACTTTATAAATAATAATTCTTTTTAAGCTTAATCTGTATAAAAATACATTTTTAGATTATTACACTGATTATTCATGAACTATTTTCTTTAGATATTCCATAAAGCCATCTTTAAGCTCCGGTCTTTTCAAGGCATAATCCACTGTAGCCTGAAGATATCCAAGCTTATCGCCAACATCATATCTGTGACCTTCAAAGGAATAAGCGTAAATAGCCTCCTCCTTCATGAGAAGTCTCAAGGCGTCGGTAAGTTGAATTTCACCATTTACACCTGGTGCTGTATGCTCCAGTATTTCAAATATCTTTGGAGTTATTATATATCTTCCCAATATGGCTATATTGGAAGGAGATTCCTCCATTTTAGGCTTTTCAACCAAATCCTTAACCTTATATACATTTTCCTCAATTTTAAGAGGAGTTACTATTCCGTATTTGCTCACATCTTCCTGAGGAACCTGCTGTACTCCCAAGATGCTTGTTTTATATTCACTATAGCAGTCAAGAAGCTGCCTTAGGCATGGCTTGGAACTATCTACTATATCGTCCCCCAGCATTACCGCAAAGGGTTCATTTCCCACGAAGGTTTTAGCGCAGTAAATTGCATGGCCGAGACCTTTCGGCTCCTTTTGTCTGATATAATAAACTTCTGCCAGTGAAGATATACCTCTAACCAGCTCTAAAAGATCCTCTTTATTTTTTTCTTCTAATTCTTTTTCTAATTCTACTGATTTATCAAAATGGTCTTCTATGGATTTTTTATTTCTTCCTGTTATTATCAGTATCTGTTCAATGCCGGAGGAAACCGCTTCTTCCACTATGTACTGAATAGTAGGCTTATCTACTATAGGAAGCATCTCCTTTGGCTGAGATTTGGTTGCTGGTAAAAATCTTGTTCCTAGACCTGCAGCGGGTATTATAGCTTTTTTTACTCTCATAATAAGTCCCCCTTAAATATGATATACATTTTTATTATAACTCATAATAGGTTAAGATTATTCAATCCACATATCCCTATACATTATAATATTTAAAGGATGAACTTTAAAGCCCTTTATTCTTTTATTATAACCATAAGTAACACAAATGTTTGTTAAAGTGATCCACGGAGCATCCTCCATCATCTTGGCTTCAAGCTTGCTTAGTCTTTCTCTGTATTTATAAGGATTTTGAGTCATTTTAGATTTTTCCAAAAGCTTCATTAACTCCGGATTATTGTATTTGTTTCTGTTTGAGGAATTATTAATATCTATTAAAGGCTCTATAAAATTATCCGCGGTTCCTGAATCTCCAAGCCATCCAAAAAGAAACATATCGCAGTTTTTTAAGTTCTTTTCATCATAATAATCTTTTGGTTCAAATTCTTTTAATTTGACATCGATATTAAGCTGCTTTAAATCCTCGCTTATGATATTGAACAACTTGTATTGAAAAGCATTTTTGTTAGAATTTTTAGTTACATGAAACTGCAGAGTTCCACCTTTGACCTTGCTTGCCTCCATAAGCTGTCTTGCCTTCAACATATCTTTTCTGTAGCCCTTATTTTCCTTATTATTAAAAAGTATGTTAGGAAATACTCCTCTAGCTGGAGTTTCCAAACCTGCCAATGCTTCTTTAACTATTTTATCTCTATCGACAGCATAATTTATAGCCTGCCTTACTTCTCTGCTATTTACCAAAGGATTGCTGCTTCTAAAGTTAAAAGCTATAAATCTTAAGCCTGCACATTCAATTTTAGAAACATTGAATTCTGACGGCTTAATCCTATCTTTATTGTGAGCTCCTATGCTTATATAATCTATTTCTCCAGAAAGGAATCTCTCCTCAGAATTTTCCTGTTGGAAATTAAAAACTATATTATCTACCAAAGCTTCTCCCAAAGGATAATTCCCTACCTTTTTCAGCCGCAATGAGGTTTTATCGCAGGAAATAACCTTATAAGGTCCCGCACCTACTGGATTACTGCTTATCTTATCTATATCCTCCCTAGGTACTATAACACAGGAGCTGTGAGCAAGATTGCTTAAAAAGGCTCCATAAGGATATTTTAAAATAACCTTGAGGCTGTAAATATCTGCAATTTTTAATCCCTCTACTTCTCCGGCTCTTCCATTATAGAAATCTTCTGCCCCCTGAATCAGAGAAAGAAACCATCTGTTTGGAGAATTTAATTTTTTACTCAATAATCTTTCAAAAGAATATTTAACATCCTCTGCGGTAATATTTCTGCCATTATGAAACTTCATATCCCTTCTTAAATTAAATATCCAGGTAATATTATCACTTTCCAGATGCCAGGATCTTGCTATACCTCCTAATATATCAGTACCTGTACCAAACTGTACAAGTCCTACATGTATTGGAGCCAGAAGATTGGAGATACTAATATCGCTGCAGAATGCAGGATCCAAGGTTGCAGCAGCCTGGCTTTCCATGGTAAATGTAGTTTCTTCTGCTTCACCATCAATATTTTCTATATTAGTTAGTATATTTAAATTATCTATAGTGCTTTTCAGCATATTTAAGCTGGCCTTTTGCCTTTCAGCATTAACAGAAATATTTTCATTTAATGCTTTAACAGCCTCCGCTACCTTAACCATGCCGTCTATTACATTTATCAGATACTGATTTTTATTAGACTGCTCCTTTACAGCTTCCCCTATCTGATGGGAAATAGCCCTGGTGGTCTCCACTGAGGCCACCATGTCCTCTATAGTCTTTCCTGTGGTTTCAGCAACAGAAGTGCTTTCTCTTACCTTTTCAACTCCGGAAATTATAGTATCAAGAGTTTTAGCGGTAACTTCTCCCATATCCTGTATTATCCTATCTATCTCATTAGCAGATTGAGAGCTGCTTTCTGCAAGCTTTTTTACCTCTCCTGCCACTACTGAAAATCCCTTTCCCGCTTCTCCTGCCCTAGCTGCTTCAATATTAGCATTTAAAGAAAGCAGATGTGTGGTCTTTGCAATTCCTTTAATCGTGTCTACTATCCCCTTAATTCTTGATGATTTGTCCATTAAAGCATTAATTACTTCCTTCATATTTTCCACGGTATCTTTAACGTTTTCTATGCTATTAATAAGAGTCTCCAAAGATTCTCTTCCTAACTGAGCTTTTTCCATGGTGCTTCCTATTATTTTTACAGTCTCATCCACATTGGCCGTAACTTCCTCGGCAAAGGCCCCCACTTCTAATGACACATCCACAGTTTTTTGAACATGATCCCCTTGTTTTATCATCTCCTGGTTAATACTTTCTACGGAATCGATTAACTCAGAAGATACCATTAAAGCCTCCTCTATTTCACCTTTTATTCTTTTTCCTATAATCCCCTGATACTTTTGATTTTTAATAAGCTTCAGCGGATTTTTCTGAAGCCTTTTTCCCTCATCTGTTATATCTTCATCTTTAATATCAAATTCATTATTATTTTTTCTTTTTACCCAAAGCATTAATAATCCCCCTTATACAATTTATACCATTATATCTACATTTTACCTGAATATTCTCACTATTTCTAGTAAAACTTTTTCTCTGCAAGAGAATGGGGTAGAATTTAATGAAGATTCTTAAGCTTCACAGGCTAAAAGTTTTGAAGAAATGTTCAAATTCTGCAGAATACAAAAAAGCTGCAGCTTTATCTGCTGCAGCTCAGAATCAGTTTTATTATATATCCAGCCTGCCTTCTTTTAAAATTTTCAAATAAACCTCTTCTCCTGCCTGCCAAATCTCATTTT
>NZ_CCXI01000114.1 GCF_000820705.1 Clostridium polynesiense
TTTCCAGAGTTGCTACCTTTTGACCTGGATATACTAAAAATATTATTGCTCCCACAGTAGTCATAGTTGCAGTAAAATTATTTACAAAGCCTACAACAAAAGCTCTTTTTAAATTAGGAATTATTATATCCTTTATTATTTGGATATTTTTTGCGCCTAAATCCCTGGCAGCATCTTCTATATCACCATTTATCTGAGATATAACCGCACTGCTTACCTTTGTGGTCATTGGCATCTGTTTAAATACACAGTTTAATACCACTATAGCTGCTGTTCCTGTAAGAGGAAGAATAGGTCCGTTAAAAGCAAGTATATATCCTATTCCAAAAAAAGTTCCCGGGAGAATGTAAGGAAGGGTTGCTATAAAGTCTACCGTCTTCATTCCTCGTATACTTCTTCTTTCATTGAAATATGAGATCATCATTCCCAAAATACTCCCTAAAACTCCTGCTATTAAAGAATACACTATACTTCTTATAAAGCTGTCCAAACTATAGTCCTTTAATTTAATATAATTTTCTAAAGTAAAACTCATGTTTCCTCTTACGTATTTTGAAAAAGAGGATATAAATATGCTTAAATACTGAAGAAGCATCACCGCTGCATAAAATGCAGTTATCATAGCCAGTGATGATTTTAAAAATCCTTTTAAAGCAAATTCATTTTCCGAAGAGGTTACTTTATTGTTCCCAGCCAGTGCCAAGGCAGACTTTTTCATATAAAATCTATATACAAAAAATGCTATCAATGCAGGCACCAATATCAAAACACTCATAGCAGAGGCTAATGCCATATTGGAATGTGCGATAATATTAAGATATACCTCCGTAGCTAACACATTAAAAGACCCACCTATAACCATAGGGGTCCCAAAGTCCGACAAAGATCTTATAAAGGTCAAAAGAGCAGTTACTATAATTCCCGGCACCATAGAAGGAAGTAATATTTTTCTCACCGCATAGGAGGGCGAAGAGCCTAAATCCTGGGAAGCCATAAGCAGACTCTTATCTATTCCCTGAATGATACCTATAAGAAGAAGACTGTTTATTGACACATTGGATATGGTCTGCATAAGCACAATTCCCAGCCATCCGTAGGGATTCCATGACAGCTTCAACAACCTGTAGGTAATGAACCCCCTCCTTCCAAAAAGACTTATGTACGCCAGCGAGGATACAAAAGGAGGTGAAATCATAGTAACCATAAGCACCAGCGTCAAAATCTTCTTCATTCTGCTGCCGCTAAAGGAGGCATAAACAGCTATGCATAAGGAAAGAATTGTTGAAAATACTGTTGTAAGCACTCCCACAAATATGCTGTTGTAAATAAGCTGCTTATTATTCTGAATTAAATCCTTATATAACTTAAAGCTGAATGCCCCCTCCGGAAAGAAGCTTTCCTTAATAACTTCTCCAACAGGCCAGAGTATAAATATTAAAACCAATACAACTATTGCCGAAAAAACTGCCTTTTCAAAAACGTAGTTAAAAAAGGTACCTGATTTAGATACCTTTTTATTAAATACACTATTTCCCACCTTTTTCACCTATCATTTTAGACCATTTTTCTAATACTGCTTCTCTATTTTTTCCAAATAATGATAAGTCCTGCTTTAAAAGCTTATCCTGAGTAATAGAAATTTCTACACCTTCTATACTTGGTTTAATTAATTTTATCGTTTCGTTTTTCATTTCTTTTATGTTTTCATCCTTAAATACCCAGGACATAAACTCCTTAGCTGCTGGGTAATTATCTGAATTTTTAAATACAGCAACCCCCTCAGGAACCCATGGAATACCATCTTCAGGGTATACTACTGTTACATTTTTTTCTTCCTGAAGCTTTTCAATTTCTTTATTTATATAGGTTATACCTATTGCAACCTCTCCAGCAACGGTTTTCTGACTGGGATCCTTTCCTCTCTTAGAGTAGAAAGGTATATTTTTATTTAACGCTTCAAAGTACTTCCAGCCTTCCTCTTCCCCTTTGTTCTGAAGAAGTGAGTTTACTACTGCGTAGTTTGTTCCTGAAATTGCAGGATTAGACATTAATATCTCATCCTTATACTTTGGATCCGTTAAATCAGTCCATTTTTTAGGAACCTCAAGGTTCTTTTCTTTTAAAATATCATTATTTGCAATGAAACCTACTACCGTTAATCCTTTGCTGAACCAGTAGTGATCTTTATCTTTAAAAGGTTCTACAATCTTATCTGCACCGTCAAAATCACATTTCTCCAGAAGGCCTTCTTCTTTTGCCTGCATAAATGCGTCTATTCCTCCGCCAAACCACACATCAGCCATAGGCTTATTGCCCTCAGCCTTTGTTCTTGATAAAACCTCTCCGGAAGACATAGATAAAAATTCCACCTTAATACCTGTTTCTTTAGTAAATTTATCAAATAATGACTTATATTCTTCAGAAGTTGCTATTATCTTTAGAGTTCCTTCTGCTTTTCCTTCATTAGAAGGAGTACCACCTTTATCTGATGCTTTTGTTCCGCAGCCTATCATTGAAAAAGAAAGCATGCATGACAAAAGAACACTTAATATTTTACCTTTCCTATTCATTCTTTTCCTCCTCTTATATTTATCAATATTTATTCAACCGATTTAAATTATATCATATTAATTTTGTAAACTTTATAGATTTTCTCTATAGCTTAAAGAACATCTATGGATAAAATCTATAAATATTTTCTTTACTTATTAAGATGTTAAAATGTATATAGTCATTTAAATAAACAACGATATAGGAGAAAATAATTATGATAATAGATACTCATCTTCATGAAAATAAATATTCAGATGACAGCCTTATGACTTTGAAAGAGGCGGTAAAGGCTGCAAAAAATGTCGGATTAGACGGTATTTGTGTAACTGACCATGAAAGCAATGATTTAAGAAAAGACATAGGTCCCTCCTTTGAAATGGATGGAATCTTAGTTATAGTAGGTGCAGAAATATTAACCTATGAAGGTGATATTTTAGTTTTTGGAGTTGAAAATCTTCCTAAGGAAAAACTTCATGCCAGGGAACTTCTGGAGATAGTTAATAAGGCAGGAGGAGCAGCTATAGCCGCCCATCCTTATAGAAACAACAACAGGGGGCTAGAGGATCATATAAGAGAAGTGCACTCATTATTATCCGGTGTAGAGGCTTTTAACGGCAGTACAACTCCACATGCTAATTTAAAAGCTTATGCCGCTGCTATGGAGTTTAACCTTGGCTGCTTTGGAGCAGGAGATTCTCACGTCACTAAAAAGGTAGGCTCCTATGCCACTGAGTTCAAAAGGGATATAAAAAACGAAAGTGATTTTGTAAAGGAAGTAAAAGAAGGAAATTTCTGCCCTGTAATCAGAAAAAAAGATGGCTTTGAAAGAATTAATATCTACGACACATTAAAATAAAAATCTATAACGAATTATACTAACTTCCACTGATTATAAAGCTTATATAGACTTAAATATTTCTTATTATTACATTGCATTAACTCCCTCTGATTATAAAACCCCTTATGTACTATATAGTACATAAGGGGTTTTATAACTAATATTTTTCCTTTACATTCACTTTTAAAAATATTATTTTATCTCCACAGGTTATCTCAATTAAATTTCTTCCAGGAGATATGGCTTTAATAGTTCCATCTGGCTTTATAGTCACAAATTTCATATGATTTATTATCTTATAGGATATAGGAGGAGGTTCCGCCCCTTCAGGCTCAATCTCCATATTATAATTAAGCTTAAATTCATCTCCTACCAGCATTATCTTTTCAGATTCAGGTATGGAGAAGCTTTTTACTCTGACCTCAGGCATAACAGAAACATTCACTATGGACTTTTTATCTCCACAGCTTATAACTACATCAGCATCACCGGGAGATAAGGCTTTAACAACCCCATCCTCAGAAACCTCTATAATTCCCTGAGAAGATTCTGTCTCATAGATAAGCTTGGGTACCTTTGAATCTTTAGGCTGTATTTCCACCGTAGTCTTAAGCTTATATTCCTCTCCTACCCTGAGATTAACTATACTCTCCAGTTTTACAAAATTAATCACCGGATTAACCTTAACCTCTGCGGTAGCTTGTACCTTTGAAGAGTTAACCTTTAGCTTGGCCTCTCCAACGTTTAACCCTCTCACTATCCCATCATTATCTATCTGTAAAACTTCCGAATTGTCAGATTGCCAATGTAGATCTGTTTTTTTAGCATAAGAGGGAACTATTTTTCTTTTAAAATTTATTTTAGCTTCTTCTCCTACTATAATACTTAATGCATTTCCTCCGGAAAAGATTATATTATCCTGAATAGGCTTCCAAAACCCCTTAGAAAACATTACATACTGAAATAATATTATACCTCCCCATGCTAAAAGGAAGATAAGACTAATAACTATGTATTTTCCCTTTTGTTCCCTACCTTGTGTTTTAATTTTACTTAACAAATTATACACCCCTACTTCAAATTAACTTTACTAAATGTAAGATTCTCATCGCAAAATTAATTTTAAAATTCTGCAAAAGTCTTCCATGCTCCCTACAGTAATTTGTCTTATATCAATTATATATCTTGCAGTATGAAATATATGTCTTTTCTTGTAGCTGCTTATAATTATTAATGATTCCAGCAAAGAATTATACATATTTTAGTCACTCGGTTATTTTTTTAACAGAAGTTGTAGGAATTATTTATCTGCATTAAACTTTTATGAATATAAACCCTTAAGTAGGCAAAAAGACCAGAATTCCTCTGATCTTTTTAATGTCAAATTAGAAGTATATTACAAAGTTAAGCCCTTATATAAAACAACCCTTATATAAGGATAATTTTTCATATGTACTGTTAATTTTAAAATAGCACCATTTTACTTAAACATTATCTGAACTTTTCAAGGATTTTAAAGAAATACCTAAGGAACCAAGGGTTTTACCGTTTTTCCCTGAGTTATTCTTTATTATGTACTCGTACTGCTCATTGGTTATAGGATAATAGACATCTTTTTTAAACATCAAGCCCTCTTGTCGTTTAAGGGCAAAAAAAGTTCTGTCTTCACCTACAGAAAAATATCGTTCAGCTTCATTTTTCATTATTACATATTTATTACCACTGAAATCTTTAGCCTTAAAGCAGTCTTTTTCCTCTTCAGTTATGGTACATCTCAACAAGGTTAAATCTTTTAAAGTTATATCCTTATTTATCATGTAAAAAACCTCAACAAAATAAAATTAATATTTGATTACTACCATATAGTATTAATAATACCATATGTAGTATCTAAAATAAAGCATTATTTAATGGTTATTTAAATATTATTAAAATATTATTTTTGCAATTACATATTATCTTAATAAATTGTTCAAAATAAATCTTAAACTTATATTTTATTACATTTTATACCAAAAAGAAAATAAAAACAACCCTGCAGCTTTTGCCGCAGGGATTTTATGTAAATATATAAGATTACATTAGATATTTTTATAGAAATTTCCCTTCACACTGAGGTTTGTGTAAATATATAATCTATGATGTCTTTTATTACTAATTATAATATACTTGGAAGGCCTCTTTATTTTTTTTAATAACCTTGAGGAAGACATCAACTAAATCAGGATCGAATTGAGTTCCTTTATTAGCAACAAGCTGATTAATAGCCTGATCCAGGGTTAAAGGATTTTTATAAGGTCTATGAGATACCATGGCATCAAAGGAATCTACTACAGTAAGGCATCTCGCTTCTATAGGTATGTTGTTTCCTTTAATGCCTCTAGGGTATCCCTTTCCGTCATATCTCTCATGATGGCAAATAACCGCAGGTATCACCTTTGTTAAATTAGGGATATGCTTAAATATTGCTACAGAAAGCTCCACATGTTTTTTCATTATTTCATATTCTTCGTCAGTAAGCTTTCCGGGCTTAGTCAATATGCCTTCGGGAATTCCTATCTTACCTATATCATGAAGAAGACCGGCATTTCTTATTATTTCTAACTTTTCTTTATTAAATCCTAATTCTCTTCCCAGCATAACACCGAATTTTGCAACATTTTCAGAATGTCCAAAGGTGTAGTGATCTTTAGCATCTATTGCAGCAGCAAGTGCATATACTGAAGAAAGCAATATATCTTCTCCTTCTTTTTTCACTTCTTTTTCTACAATATTTTTTTCATATATTACGCATCTATTTCTTCCGCTTCTTTTAGCGTGGTACATGGCTTTATCTGCTTTTTCTAAAATTTCCTCTTTGTTTGATGCATTTTCCGGATAAGACGCTATACCGGCACTTATAGAAAGAAACTGATTAACCTCAGTAGATTCATTAAATCTAAGCTGTATTTCCATTCTAAGATTGTCTACTAATTTGTAGGTTTCATCAGCGGAAAGATTGGGAAGAATTAAAGCAAACTCTTCTCCTCCATACCTCGTTGCAATTCCTTTATTTTTAACTTCTTTCTTCAATATCTTTGCTATTTCCTTTAAAGCTTTGTCACCGGCAGAATGACCATATAAGTCATTATAAAATTTAAAATAGTCTACATCAAGCATGGCTATAGAAAATCTATCATACTCATTAAGTAAGATTATTTCATCAAGACATTCGTAAAAATGCCTGTGATTATATAACCCTGTAAGACCATCAGTAATAGCCTGGACTTTAGCTTTCATATAATTTCCGGCATTTTCAATAACTACCGCAGCACCGTTTGCTATAGTCATTAATATATCTATATCATCCTTTTGATAGGGAGTCCCATCTTTTTTTTCCGATACTATAATAATTCCTATTAAATTATCCCTAAGCTTTATGGGAATAAGTAAATCCGGATTCATTTTATTTATCTGTTCCTTCTCCGCAGACCATAGGGATTTAAAGTAAGAACCGTCATTCACCTCATCACCGGTAAGTATATTATTTTCTTTAAACCACTTAACCAGCGGATGAGACTTGTTCATTAAAAATTCCTTTTCATATATATTATCTTCTTTACAGCATTTTATTACCTTATAGCTTTGTTCTCCTTTAGTATCCAGAAGAAGATAAATGTTTTCAGGCTGAACGGTGTCATTAACTACCTCTATGATATCCTTTATAATTTCATTAATATCAAGCGTGCTGCTTATAGCTTGACTGTATCTTCTTAAAGAACTTTTTTGATTAACCTTATCTTTGTAAAAAATATTATCAATATAGTTAATTATTTTATCCATAATTTTATTGGTGAGAAAGGTATTCAACACTCCTAAAACCGCCCCGGATATTATAATACCGCAGAATAAATTATCCTCAAGCAGTATTAAAATCCCATAAAGCAGCACCGAAAACAGCAGCGCCTGATTGATTATATATATAACAGATAACATTACCTTTCTAATCAATAACCTTGCTCCCAGAAATCTATACCTGTAAATTGAATATGCAATAAGCAGTGCATTAGCGGTATTCAGAGCTATATCCACAGGGTATTTTCCTATATTAGGCTCTAAGTTTAAAAGTGTACCTATTTGGGAAAGTATCATTCCTACTAAAATATATTTAACATTGGCAAAGGATACTTCTTTTTTTGTAACCTGCCTTATTATATTTATAATGGACAGAAGCACATAACTAACTCCCCAAAAAGCAAAGATTACTGAGCCATAATCCATTTCATAAACTAATATACCCTTTGACATATAGGCAGACTTCACTACATATCCTCTAAGATTCATTATCTGAAGCATCAATGATCCTAGGTAGCCTATTTTCAATAAAAGCTTACTGGAATTGGCATTAGTGTATACAAGTGAGAAGTGATAAAACAATATAGGAATACCTATAGTGCCTGCCAGCATTATTCTGTTCCAAAATAGAGAACCGGGAAAAACCTCAAGCCTCATAAACAGTGATCCTAAAGACCACGCAAACATTAAAATTAAAAATATGCTGTAAAGCTTTCTTACCTTATTTTTCTTGGAATAACAAAATACTAATAGCAAAAACGAAAAACAGATTAAAGTTGCTGCAGGTATAAGTATATTTATTGTAGGTAAGTTCATTAAATCACCCCAAAATTACTGCATTTAAGATAAGAGATTTTTAATAGCTTCTTCTTCTGGATTAATTTTATTAAAGGACATTTTATGGATATCTTTTAATTCTTTAAATTTTCCTGGTTTTACTTCAGTTAATATGAGAGGATCTCGATTTAGAAGAAGTTCAATATCCCTGTAATCTTTATCAATCTCCTTAAGTGCATTATTAAATAGTTCTTTAACTTCGCTGTGTGATATGGTTTTTTCATGGAATTCATAATATATGTGTAATGATGGTTCGTTATCTATATACTCTTTTGATGCCACCCAATCCTTTATAGGAAGCTTGGATAGCTTAAATGCATTTTCAAGAGTTTCTGATGTAATTCTGGTAAAACCCGCTAAATCGATTATGTTGGCTATTCTATCTACATAACGTATTTGAGGCAGATATATCCCGTATTCAGCATTGTCCGCAGCGGTACACTTTATTATATCACCTACACGATATCTAACAAAGGATCCACCTTTAAATTTAGTTGTCACAAGCTCATATTTTTCCCCGGGTTTAATTTCATTTAAAAGCAGGGTCGATGGCACATAATTAGGATCATTAAGGCTTTTTAAGGATTCCTTTTCAGGTATAAACTCCAAAAAGTTTACATCCGGATAGAATGTAAGCCCTTTATCTCCCCAAGTTTCTGTAGCCACAAAAGTGAGCTCAGTTCCTCCGTAAACCTCAATAGGCTTTTTACCCCAGTAATATTCAATTTGCTCTACAAAACTCTGAGTATCTGTACCTCCGCATAGAATGCCCTTCAAATTCCATATATCCTTAGGCAATACGGGTCTTTTATAAATTTTGCTCTTTAACGCCGCAGTTATTACCTTATACCACATATAAGGAGTCTTAGGTTTATACCCTCCATGGGAACCACCCTTGCCCTGCTTATTGGCAAAGCTTTCTCCTATTCTCACTAAAACGCTGGATAGTCCGAAGAATAAATCTATGCCTCTTTCAATACCCATCTGAAAGCCCTGTATATTTCTTTCCTCAAAGGTCATGTCTTGAGCCTTATCCAGAGGCGGCAGATAGCTGAATTGTATTTCATTACCTACTATGTAAGGCAGCAGTCCTGTAAGATAAGGAAGTGTAGCCATGCCATAAAGAAAGTTATCGTCTTCTCTTAAGGTAAAATGTCCTTTTTTATCACTGGTGGATAATATTAGGCTGGCCATTACACATTTTGTGTGTTCCTGAAGCATGCTTTCTGAGAATGGAGCAAGCTTTATAGGATGGCTTCCTCCCTTCCAGGTTGTCTGTATCCAATATTCTGTTTTAGAGGGAAGCTTATCCTCCTGCTTGTTCAGCAATATATCAGCATAGTCGTCGTATGTGGTCAAAGGTACCTTTTCTCTAAATTCCTGAATGCTCTTTGGCTTAACCCCTTTTCCCATAATCCTTTCACCTATTTCACTTTTTGAAAGGAGATCTATCTGCTCCATTAAGAGTCTTTCCTGTATTTCCATCACTTCATCTATAGATAGATCAAGAAATCCACAATACTTACTCCAAATCTTATCATAATCTTCGTTTCTAAGCATTTCACTTAAAGTCATTTAATTCTCCCCTTTGTCCCGTTTTACTAAATTAATTGTATTTAAGCATCTTTTAATGCTTCTAGCATTAGGTATCAGCATAGGAGTAGATTTTTTATAATTAGTATATTCTTTAAACACCTTTTCAAAGAAGCATTTTTCCTGCAGAATTACATATATCACATCTAAACCTGTCCACAATATTCCCGCCAATAGGAGCCAACTGGATCCTGTTGTTAAAAAAAGAAATATAAAAAATAAAAAAAACCATATTACTCCAGGATGCCTGCATAAAGCGTAGGTTCCCGTGTCTACTAATCTGTTATGAAATTCACTTCCGCCATAGGTTTTTTGAAATGGAAGTTCTAAAAAAAGCGAGTATATCAGCAAAAACAAGCAAAGTAGGGACATTAGAATTGAAATTTGACTAACGAAAGGATATATTGTTATCCTGCTCCCCAGAAAAGCAAGTTTATACGTGCTGTACCCTAAAGATATTAACCCGGCAAGTCCACAAAGTCTTTTAAATGTCGCCATTCCCTTTAGATTAAACACATCAAATAAAAAGAAAAGTATGAAAGAAAAAATTCCTAATATTATATATCCCATATTGTCCGCCTTTCTCCTAAAGTATAAGTTAATTATTACATATTTTAGAAATATAAGTCAATTTATTTATAATTGTGTTTTTTTATTTTAAATAAGTAAGTATAATTATCCACATTTGCTTTTATACATCAGATTATTAAACTTAAGGTAACCTTTATTCCTTTAATTAAATTATAGGACTTTTTACCTAGCTAATAAACAGAAAAACTGAAAATCTATAATAAAATATGAAATTTTTTCTAATATTGAAATATATTCTTTTGCGCTAAAAAGCACGCTTAAACTTTATTTTAAAACTATAATTTTTTAAATATAGACTTTTTCCTTGAAGACCTGCTTAATCTTTCTTCATTATAGCTGTAATTTTATTTGGAATATGTACATCTTTTATTTAAAATCCGGTCTAAGGTTTATCCACAAATCTATAGTTTTTATCTTAATATCGGGATTTTTTATTTGAAAGCAATGGTAAACAATATAATATAGATAGGTATTATAACTAAACTTACAGCAGTGGTGAGCATGCAGGTTACCGCTGCATTCTTATGATCTCCTCCATAAGCTTCCGCTACGATTGCTGCCTGTGTCATCGCCGGCATAGCTGATTCTAATATGAATACCTTTTTCATAAGAAGAGGCATATCCATATTTCTTATTAAAAGGAAAATCAATAAAGGGGCTAATATAAATCTCCCTATGAGTATAGCTCCATTCTCTCTATTAAATTTAATATCCTTTAAATTTAATCTGCTTAAGGTAATTCCTATAAAAAATAAAGATAAGGGCGTTGTAAGGTTTCCAATATATGTACAGGTAGACAGTATAAATTTAGGCAGCCTTACATCGAGTAAAACTATAACTATAGAAATGGCAAAGGTAATAATAGGAGGAGAAATAATATTTTTCAAAGATTTTTTAGATAAGAAAGCTATCCTTCTGTCGTCAATATCCCTTCTTATTCCGTAAACACCTATAGTCCAAAAAAATAATGTGTTGGTAATATAATATATAAGAACATATTCAGTACTTTCGGCTCCAAACACCGCTGTATTTACCGGAAGCCCTATAAAAATTGTATTTGAAAGAGCAAACATCACGTTAAATAACCCTCTTCTGCTTTTATCGACCTTTAAAAATGTAGCTACTAGATTGCCTATGACATATGTAACAATCATAGTCAAAAAAGCCGCTCCAGCTCCTTCAAAAGCATTGTTCAGAGATTCCCTGCTGAAACTGGTAGTAAGATTAGAAATCATAAACGCCGGAAGAGAAAGCTTAATTATCAAATTAGAAAAAAGTTTTCCTGTATTTTCATCGAACCACTGTTTTTTTGAAAGATAAAATCCTACTGCAGTTAACAGAAATATAGTCATAACACTCTGCAGTGCATCTAAAATCAACGGTATCCCTCCTTTTGCGCACCTGCCATAAAATGTAATCACCCCAGGGGTGGTTACATTTTATGGAAAAGGCCAGTTCTTGTGTATTGTGCACAAGAACCGGCCTTTTTAAATTATTTGAGCCTATAAGTTTCATTTTTGTCTTATGCGTTAGTGAGCTTTTATACTATGTTTAAAAAAGTAACTTTATAATTTAAAGTACCTGTAAAAACTTTATTAACCATATAAAATTTTATATCACTAACCTTAATTTGTCAACGTTTCCATAACACTCCTTAATTTATAAATGATATGGCTCTTATGTATGGGAAAGAGGAATTATATCCATTTAAAGTAAGCACCCCAGGGGTAGTGGAATAAAATACCACTACCCCTGGGGTGCTTACTTTATTTTACAACTACTTCACAAAGTGTTGTATATAACTTAATTTCATATCTTTGTTAGTTAATTTCAATGATTTATATCATATCTCCCGCAGTTAATATGTTTTTACCGGATTCCTTAGAAGCAATAACAAACTCTTCAGCTTTTTGCATCACTTCTTCTAAAGGTAACTGCATATCATCAGAAAAAGCAACTCCTATGGAAACCGTAACCTTTAATCCTTTATCTATGTTTGTCCACCTAACCGCTTGTATGCTCTTTCTTATCTGTTCACCTTCGTATGCTCCCTTTTCCGCTTCCATGTTATCCAATACCACTAAAAATTTATCAATATCATATTTTATTACTAAGTCTGAATCTCTCACTTTTCTTTGAATTATTTTAAATACTGCTTTTATAACCTTATCTGCTACAGCTTGTCCATAAACATTATTTATATGTTTGAAGTCATCAATGTCCACCACTAATAAGCAATATTTATCAATCATACGCTTTTTTTCCAACCAATAGCTGTTTACATTCTCAACATCTTTTATATTATGGTAATTCATAACTTCATCGGATAAATGCATTTTAAAAATAATATTGTTAGATTCTTTTAAGAGTCTGTCATTTTTTAAATACTTGCCTACATAGCTGTTAAAGCTGTTTATTAATTGAGAGACCTCTTTAATGCTGGACTCTTCCTTTACTATTATCTTTTCAGCACTTTCATTAAGGTATAGCTTTTCTGCGGCTTGAGATATCATCATAATAGGATTAGCCAGCTTTTTAGATATATATGTAGAAAAAGTTATAACTATCACAAATATGGCAATCATAAAATAAAAATATATCAGCTTTTCATTATTTAAATCCTTAAGAAGAGACCTATATGATGTTAAAGAATAAAGAACATAACCCTTGCCGTTGTAAGTGAAATTTTCCTTTTCATATATAGTTTTATCAACAGCCTTTTGAATCTTAGTTTTTGCTTTATCATTTGCATATAAGTATCGAAGTATTTCTTCATTATATGTTTGTCCAACAATTCTTTTTTTATTTGACAGAATTATATTGTTAGATGAATCCAAAAGAATAATATCATGTTTTAAGACATTTAATTTATCGTATATATGATAATTATCATTACTGAGGATATCCTTAGCGTTGTCCATACCACCATCATTATAAAATATGTTTTTCACCTGCAGGATATCTTGTTTTAATTCATTTCTAAGGTTCTGCATAAGTATTTTATGGCTTCTGTTTATACTTACTACGGAAAAAGTAAGGAGGGTTATCACCGTAAAAAAAGCCAAAATATTTTTAATGATAAATTCTAAAGAAAGCTTATCATACTTTTCTTTTAAAACCCTACAAAATCTGCTTCTTACAAAGAGGATGATGAGAATATTTACAATCATCACATTTATTATTTGGTTAATACCTAATTTAAGGGTAGTCATCAGACTTTCCTTTATTGTATCTTCAAGAAAAAAATAATAAGTAATGAAGGTAAATGGACCTCCAAATACTGTCCAATATATAAGTACTCCTTCAGTGGAGTATTTATAATTCTTTTTAAATAAGACTCCCAGCACAAAAGTTAATATTGTAAAGTTTAGTGTAGTATAAGGATGATCCCATATATATATAAGACTTGAATTGCCGATTATAGAGGATATTAACCCTATCCAGGGACCATATATTGCTGCCAAGAAAATAGAAAAAATATTACCAAAGGTAAATTTAATTAACAATATATTAGGCAGCGGAAGCAAATTAACAATAAAGTTTAAAAAAGTGAAGATTGAAATTATTAAAAAATCCTTTTTTTTACTCAGAATTTATCCCCCTTTCTGTGTCACATCCAGACAATTTCAAAAAATAATAAATTAAACTCAAGTATAGTTTATCTTATAAAAACGGTTCCTAATTTTTAAATCAATGACCCTTGGTATAATACCCCATTTAAGTAATTCATTATTACTTACACCACAAATTATATATACAAGTTCCTTAAAAGTAAATATCTTTTGATAATTATTATCATTTGAATCCTAATGATGATTATTTTATGATGTAAAAGTAAATAAATGTAACTACCCCTGGGGTGCTTCCTTTTAAAGGAGGCACCCCAGGGGTAGTTACATTTTATTCCTTATAGTTAATTATTCCTTTTTCAGCCAGGTTATTATATCCTCTATAACTTCGTCTTTATTTACTTCATTAAGTATTTCATGCCTTCCTTTTGGATAAAGCTTCATTTCTACATTTTTGACTTGGGCATCTTTATACATTTGGTATAAATTTTTTACTCCTTTTCCGAAATAACCAACAGGATCTTCATCCCCAGACACTAAAAGTATAGGCATCTCTTTAGGAACCTTACTTAGGTTTTCTTTTTTCTGCCTTTCTTTTAATCCTCTAAGAAGGTAGTGATAAAAGGAGGTTGTACACACAAAACCTGCGTAGGGATCATTTAGATATTTCTGAAGCTCTTCTTCATCAGAGGTTATCCAGGCGAAGGGTGTCGCTGCAGGCATAAACTTCTTGTTAAAACCTCCAAATATAAGCTTATCCATTAAAGGACTTTTAGCCTTTCTTCCCTTTAGCTTCATCTCTAGAAAACTTATAAAAATCCCCACATCTGCAAGAAAATTAACTTGTCCATTACTTCCGCTTAGTACAACCTTATTAACAGTATCACCATACAGCTGAATGTATCTCTGAGATATAAAAGAACCCATACTGTGTCCAAAAAGAACTATAGGAAGATTATCCTCTTTCTGACGGATATATCTGTTCACCATATGCAGATCCTCAACCATAGCTCTAAAGCCGTTTCCCTCTCCAAGATAACCAAGCTCTTCTACATCTCCGGCTGTTTGACCATGCCCTCTGTGGTCGTTAGCATAAACTATATAACCTACCTCACATAGCTTCTGTGCAAAATACCTATACCTTGCAGCATGTTCAGCCATTCCATGAGCTATTTGAACGATTCCTGTGGGATTATTTCTCTCTGGAGTCCATTTATATAAGTACAGAAGATTGTCCTCTGAGCCCTTAATCTTAAAAGTTTCTTCTTTCATAAGCCTCTCCTTTCAATGACTATACAATCTCTTATTAAAATTATACATCACCAGTGAGGATATTTTCGCACATTATGTCAAAAAAACTCTTCCAATTCATGGTTTTCCAATAATCCTTCTTAGAATAAGCTCATGCTTTATTAAAATTTCATTTCTTCTATTTTAATAGCTTATTCTCCAAAATTTCCTTATATATTGATTTCTGTGCATTTTTCCCAAATACAAATATTTCTATTCACAAGCCTTATTTCAAACCTTATAAAACTTTTAAAATAAATATTTTTAATCCTTCAAGTTCTTAAATAGTTCCTAATTTATTATTACAACTAAAGAAAATATAATTATAAGAAAAATCCTCCTTACAGAGAATTTTTCTTATAATTTATTTTAAATATCTGCCTGGGTCTTCCTCTTCCTGATGGCTGTTCTTCCCCTACTGATTCTGCCAGACCTGCTTCCACTAGCGCACTAAGTATCCTTCTTGCACTTCTTAATGTTATATTTAAATTCTCAGCAATTTCATTTGCAGTAATAGTATCTTTATTTAAATTATTCATAAGGGCTGCTATCTTATTTAGAGTTATTATACTTACACCGCTTTTCTCAGCAATCTTTAAAAGCTCTTCATCTTGAGATTTTGCATAAAACTGAAGATTCTTCCCTTCCTCTAATGGCCCTACTACTTTGCCATCCTCCATTACCACATAGCAAGAGTTCTTATTATACGAAAGAGCGTATTTTAACGCTTCCTGACTGTTCTTCTCCGCATTGCTGCCATTATATCCATATCCTAAACCTATGCATACAGTGAAGGGCAGCTTTTTATTAATTTCATCAATTATAGGAATATATTTATAATTCTCAGTTATATTTTCTATAGATCCTCTAGTTGCATAAAAAACATATTCATCCTCATTTACAAACTTCATGGAAGCTTTAATGTTTTCACAAAAATCAATAAAAATTTCACTGAGGGTCAGCCTCATCCTTTGCTGAGCATATTCAGAAGGTGAGTAGTTTCCAATACTGCTCCAGTTAGGTATTTTTAAAGCTCCCACACATAGCTGTGCTTTTTTAGAATTTATACTTTCCGCCTGGAGAGAGGCAAGCTTAAGAGCTTCCCTAATAGAATTTAAGGTTGGTACTATCCTGTATACAGGAACTCCTAAAGCTTTTAGTCTGTCATAAGCTGAAGTTACACAGGTTACTGAAAAACAAATTTTCTTTTCCTTATAAAGCTTATAATGGAAATCGACAATTTTATCAGCAGCAATATAATCTTCATATTCCAGAGCATTAACTTTATATTCCTGAATATTAAGCTCTCCCATTACCTCTTCAATCTCATCTTTCTGAATAGTATCTATGCTAAAATTAATATTATTCTCCTTTATCCATTCCTTTGTTTCAAAAAAGCTAAATAAAACTTTGTAAAAAGCCGTTCCGGAATAAGAGACATATATCATAGGCAGATTGATGTCCAAAACTTTTCTAGCTGCATAATAAGGTATTGGTCCGGTAAATAATATCAGTTCCGAATTAATGGATGCTTCCTTTATTAGATTTATTATCTCATTATCATTTGTATATCCATAATTAATTAGTTGAAGATTTGCCTGAGCCTTTCCTTCTTCAATGGTTTTCTGTACCAAATCCAGGGGGCCGAGTACTGCTGTTTTAATACTCATTCTTTCACCTCTTTATCTCTATATCAGACTGCACAAAATCAATTCTATTAATGTCTATATAATTTACTTTAACTTATATTGCGGTTTCATCTCTTAAAACTTTAAAATCTTTGTCCTTATACCGTCTCTAATTACAGATTAACATTTAAATATATATTATTCAACGATGATATGTAAAATTTTATGGATAATAATGGATTCACCCCTAGGGTGCTTCCATTATTTTGAAGCACCCTAGGGGTGATGTAATTAAATTCCATATATTTTTTATTTGTTTAATTCCCTTCACTTAGATTTTTACTTAAAATCTTTTCTTTAATTATTTCTATTACCCCATTATCGCTATTTTTTCCTGCTAAAAATCTGGCATGCTTCTTCACTTCTTCAGGAGCATTTTCCATGGCATAGCTGTAATAAGCTTCTTCAAACATCTCCAAATCATTAAAGTAATCTCCAAAAACCATAGTTTCCTTCTTGCCGATGTTAAATTTTTTCTGGATCATCCTCATGGCTTTACCTTTATTTGCATCCTTATTAAAAATATCCACCCAAATCTCTCCGGAAACCTTTATCTGAAGCCTGTCTCTCCATTTTGTGTTAAAGAATACATAAGAATTTTTCTGAGCTCCATTAAAATCCATCACTGCAATTTTAATTATATCATCTGTAACTTTTGAGAAGTCATCAACTATTTCCAAGTGATGATAATATTTCTTAGCCTCTTCCAATATCTTATTATCATCATTATCTATATAAGCACAATTTTTTCCGCAGAGTATAAGATTTATATCCTTAACTTCTCTTGACTCTTTTATAATTTCCTCTACATACTCTTCTTTTATAACGCTTGAAAACATTTCCTTATCCTTATATTTTACCATTGTTCCATTTTCAGCAATGTATATAAGATTATCTGCAATATGCTCAAAATTCTGAAAGAGCATATGGTATTGCCTTCCGCTTGCTACTGCAAACTTAATATCTAAATCATCAATTTTTTTAAAAACCTCAAAAAAATCTCTCCCAAGCTCCCCTTTTTCATTTAATAAAGTCCCATCCATATCGCAGGCTATAAGTTTTATCATAGGTTATCTCCTTTATTTTAAATTATTTAATCAGTCTACTTCTTAATAACAAAGCATGACTACTCTCTATTAATTATTATTCCTTTTACCTAAGCTGTTGACAATGTTTTTTTCATATTATTTTCAGGTAATTATGATTTCTTATCCTAAAAATTTAATTATAATCCATATATAGAAAAATTTTAATGAGAATAAATTTCACTACCCCTGGGGTGCTTACATTTTATGTAAGCGCCCCAGGGGTAGTATTATTTTATATTTTGTGTTATTTATTTAAAGACCATTGAAACCTTTATTTAGCACTCCATTGGATAATTTAAACCTTAATGTTTTTTCAATAGTATTACCATTTATGTCCTTGACCCTAATATTTAAAATATATTCTCCAGGAGAATTAATTGTTTCTCCTATATAGACTTTTCCGTTTAAAGTCATATTAATCTCGTAACTGTAGTTTTCTTCATCTCCTGGAAAATCCACTTCTATCTCTGGTTTAACAGGCTTTGCATAGGTCTTTCCATCTTTTATTCCTTCAACTTCTATAACAGGAAGCATAGATCTATAAACAGTGTCACTAATTTCCCTGCTCAATGGACCGGTACTGGCATATTTAGTATTTGCATCCACGCCATTATTCTGCTTATTGGTTAGGATTATTATCTGCAGATTATTCTCTTTATCAAAGATAACTTGGGTTCCTGTAAATCCTGTGTGTCCAAAAGTACTCTTTGGTTTTAATTCACCCATGTACCAGTTTTTATTGATTTCAAATCCATATCCCTGATCAAACCTTTGAGGTTTTGTAAATTCATTTAATACCTTATCATCATATAGCTTGAAATTATTATAAGTACCTCCATTAAGCATCACTTGTCCTAATATCGCTAAGTCTTCTATAGTTGAAAATAGCCCAGCATGGCCTGCAACACCTTGATTAGCATAAAAAGCATTTCCATCATTAACTTCTCCCACCAGGGTATAATTTCTCCATCCGGTGAAATCTTCTACATTAACTTCAGAAACATATCCAAAATTATCATCTGCAACCATTCTGTATTCATATGGATTTCCCCAGGATGTTGCAGCTATCCTATCCCTCAAACTTATAGAGGGTGTAAACATTGTGTCCTTCATTTTTAAAGGCTTATAAATACTATTTTCAAGGTAGTCATCAAGCTTTTCTCCAGTAACCTTCTCTATTACAAAACCTAACGTCATATAACTAAAATCGCTGTAGACTCTCTTAGTACCGGTAGGATATTCTAGTGGGAGAGCAGATATATATTCAAGAACCTCATGAGGATTGCTTGCATGATAAAAGGTCGGCTTCCATGGGGTAAGTCCTGAGGTGTGAGTTAGAAGATCTTCTATAGTTACATTTTCTTTACCGCTCTTGGCGAACTCAGGTATATATTTTGAAACTTTATCACTTACATTGATCTTTTTCTCGTTTACTAACTTCATAATTCCCTGAGTTGTGGCCATTACTTTAGTGACGGATGCTAAATCAAATATAGTATCCTCTTTCATTTCTATAGGGTCCTTGAGCAAATTACCCATGTCATATTTCTTAGCATATCCATAGGCTTCCTTTTTCACTATTACTCCATTCTTTGATACTAGTACCGCGGCTCCCGGTGTAACTCCTGCATTAATGTGCTTATTAACTATTCTGTCTATTTCATCTATAATCTCGGAGTTCATGCCTACTTCTTCCGGATCACCTTCCGTAATCATAGTCTTTTTAGGTTTTTTATCCCTATGATTCTCAGCAGATACTTCAAGGCTGTTAGTTAAAAATATAGATACGCCCACACTTAGAGCGGTTAAAACGATTATAATTTTTTTGTTCAATAAAATTACCTCCTAAGTTTAAATCTTACATAAGATTACTTAGTCCACATTATATATAAACGCCTGGAATCCTTCAATATATTAGATTAATTGTTAAAGAAAGGTTAAAATATTTTGTTAAAAAATGTAACCACCCCTGGGGTGCTCCCTTTTTATGGGATCACTCCGGGGATAATTACAAAAGAAAACCTGCAACTTATGATTTATCATAAATTACAGGTTTTTTTGCTTTTACGTTTAGGCTATTATTTTAGCTTAGTTCCTTTACTGTCCTGAGTTATTAGATTTTTCTTCATAAGTCCTCCCAGGGCATTTTTAAAATAATTTTTGCTTACATTAAAGGCGCTATAAATATCTTCTGGAGAGCTTTTATCATTAAAAGGCATAAAGCCATTATGCTCTCTTAAATAAGATAATATTGTTTCCTGTATTAAAGGAAGTTCTTCTTTAGCAGCCTTCCTTGGAGTAAGTCCAAGCTTTCCTTCCTCATATATCTTATTCACTCTAAGCTCTAGGGTATCTCCGTAGTTGAGTTTATTAAAATACTCATTGTGAAGGACTATTCCTCTATAAAGATTATCTACAGCAACCATTGCTGTTTTATTTGTCTGAAAACCATACACCGTTCCCTTTACTATATCTCCAACTTTATATAGGTCACCGTTTTGAAGATGCTTTTCGATGTATGTAGTAGCTGCAATTCTTCCAGTTTTGTCTAAGTATATATAGAACAAATAAGATTTTCCTTTTTCTAAGTTATATAGCTTTTCCTTCAAAGGTACCAATATATCCCTATCAAGTCCTACTTCTAAGAAACAGCCTATATTGGTAACCGCGGCTACCTTTAAATAAGCAATATCTCCCACCTTTGCTAAAGGCTTTTCCAGAGTAGCTACCATTCTATCCTTGGAATCTCTATATATAAACACTTCAATTTCTTCGCCTTCCTGAAGCTTTTGACCCTTAGTATTATTATAAGGAAGAAGTATATCATCTACACTTTCTCCTGTACCTCCATCCAGAAAATATCCTATTTTCTTTTCTCTAACCACCTTTAAAGTATTGTAATCTCCTATTTTAATCAAACTCATTACCTCTCTTTATATATAATTTGTATTTTATTAAATTAATCTTTTATTGTTTATAAATTCTGTTCCTGTACCCTAGTATGTTGCCTTCACTCTTTATAGCAATAATATTATCTGCCTGAAACATGGTTTATATTACATAATTAGAGAATAACAGAAAAATCGATGAATTAAAAGCACAATATAAATAATGAAAAGTCAAATTTCCAGTAAAAGTAAGCACCCCAGGGGTGGTTCCATTAAATGGGGCTACCCCTGGGGTGCTTACTTTTTTTTACACGACCCTCTTACATAAACAAACTTCCTATAAGTTCTGTGGAAGCTAAGGGAAGCCCCTCCAATGGATTCCATCCATTGTCTAAAATCATTTTTATTCCTCTCTCTACAAAATTCACTGCGGTAATGGAGCTTTCCTCCAATGCACAACCTTGGAGAAGCTTGGCAAATAATATTGCAGTAAAAGCATCTCCTGTCCCTGGATAGGAGCCTTGGAGCTTTTCTCTTGATATTTCAAAGATTACTCCTGTTTCTTTATTGTAGCTATAGGTTGAGACTTTGTCCCCTTTAGGCACGGAAGTAATAACCACATACTTAGGACCAAAGCTGCTTAATTTTATTATGTATTCTCTGATAGCCTGCTCACTGATGCTTTCTTCATAAGGTATGCCAAGCAGAAAACACGCTTCAGTTAAGTTTGGTGTTATAATATGAGCTCTTTTTACCATATCTTTAATACTGTCTATATCAACATTTTTCATAAAGGAATAGAGTCTGCCGTTATCACCCATAATAGGATCCAGGACCACAAGACTATCTTTTTTTGCAAAGTTGTCCAAAAATTCTTTTGCATACTCCGTTTGCTGGGCTGAGGTAAATAAACCTAAATATATGCCTTGAAATTCTAAATTAAGATTTTTCCACTGTTTTGTATATTCCATCATAAAATTTGAATTGTCACTCTTTGAAACTCCTTTAAAGCCTCCATGAGAAGTAAAAAGTGCTGTAGGTATTGGGCTGACTTCTATACCCAGCCTGTAAAGTATAGGTATTATATTCATTAGGGCTGCGTTCCCATAGGATGCAAGATCATGAATAACCACCGCTCTCTTTCTCATAATGCACCTCATCTCCTTTCTTTAGTATAAAACAGCTTAAGTAAAACTCCCATATATATTTTGTAAGTATGGGAGTTATTTAAATATTAAATTTACAATTGTTAACTTAATTCACAGAGAGTGTACCGGCATTTATTTTAACAACATCGTATATAGAATTTATAATTGTTAATTTAATTCTTCAATTTCATTCCAAACAAAATCCATAAGTTCTTTAATGGTGTTTTCTGAAAAATCAAATTTAATTCCCATAGTTTCATAAAGCTCAGGCAGGGATTTTGACGAGCCAAGTGAAAGAGCCTCTTTATATTTCTCTACTGCTTTTTCAGGATTATTTTTATAATTTCTCCAAAGCTGAACTGCTCCTAACTGAGCAATTGCATATTCAATATAATAAAAAGGTACTTCAAAAATATGAAGCTGTTTCTTCCACATATGCTTAAGCTCCTGCTCATATCCCCTCCAGTTTACAAAGGCTTCGCTGAATTCTGAAGCTATTTCTGCAAACTTATCGTTTCTCGCATCACTGTAAGCCTCAGGATTAGTATATATCCACATCTGGAATTTATCCACTACCATCACCCAGATTATTGTTTTTAGTATACCCTTCAGCTGTTCTTTTACCGCTCTCTTTAATTCTTCCGGTTCCTTATAAAACTCCTGCCATTTATCCATAGAGAGGAGTTCCATCCCCATACTTGCCACTTCTGCAATTTCGCTGGGAGTGTTCATATAACCAAAAGCCTCCTGACTACTGCAGAGCATATCGTGGACGGAGTGCCCGCTTTCATGAACCAAAGTAGTTAAATCAGATTGACTGTTTGCTTCATTCATAAATATAAAAGACAGCTCAGTTATAGGCAGATAAGTACAGAATCCTCCTGGTGATTTAGCCTTTCTGCTTTTAAGGTCCAAGGTTTTTCCTTCTTTCATGGCATTAAGTACATTGTAAAAATACTCATCAGTATTTTTCAACATTTTAAGCACACCCTCAACCAACTCTTCAGTGCTTTCATAAGGTCTCAAAGGCTTTTCTCCGGTAAGTACCGCTTCTGTGTCCCATGGCCTGTAGTCGTCAACTCCCAAAGCTTCCTTATGCTTTTGCTGAAGCTTTCCATATAAAGGCACTATATATTTTTTTACTGATTCATGAAAGGTCACACAATCCTCAGGTGTATAATCAAACCTCAAAAG
>NZ_CCXI01000115.1 GCF_000820705.1 Clostridium polynesiense
AATCAAACCTCAAAAGCTCTTTAAATTTATACTCTACATAATCCTTGCATCCAGCATTTTTCGCTATCTTATTCCTTATTTTTATTAACTCATCCATTATATTGTCAAGCTCTAAAGCATCCTTAAGCCTCCTGCTGAACACGGTCTTCCATGCTTCTTCTCTAATACCTCTATCTGAGTCCTTTAAATATTTATTCATTTCAGGAAGAGTTTTTTCTTCCCCTCTCCACATAACAGTCATACTCCCTGTAATATCAAAGTACTTTGTGGTATTTTTACTTTCCTCTATTCCAAGGTTAATATTTTCCTCTCTAAAGAGTTCTATGGAGTTTTTTACCCTTCTATTTATAAGATTATAATAACTGGTAAGCTCGTCTCTAAATTTACTTTCATAAAATTTTTTATCTAAACGATTTTTATACTTTTCAATAATAGGATTGAGTACCTCCTGGTCGTAAACAAATCTTTTCTTGTATTCCTCATTATCATTGTAGCTATTAAAATTAATATAATTTTTAGTTGTCACCTCTTCGATATATTTAAAAATCTCATCTTTTTCCTTAAGCCAAATTTGTAATTCTTCTACACTGCCAACCTCTTTAGAACACAATTCATTAAAGGCATCTTCTAATAGCTCAGATTTACCCATATCATAAAGCCCTGTTCTTGCTTTTTCGAGAAAAGAATTATTCATATTTATTACCCCTTTTCATTTTAATCTCTTTTAATCTTATTACCATATAATAATTTTTATAATAAAATACTCACACAAAAGTCTTATACCTTATAACGGATGAACAGACTTTTGATAAGGGTTTAACATTATATTTAACAACTATATTTTACCCTCCCTTTTAATTAATACTTAATGATACTAATTCCACATTTTTTAAAATCCTCCTTCATCATTTTCAAAAAATAGAAAAAAAGAAGTTTATCCTCTGATTTAACTAAAATTCAGCGGAAAACTTCTTAATTACTACCTTGTATAAGATAACCCATATAATATTTATCCTGCTTTTATTTATAATTCTTTAGCTTAAAATGTTGCCTGGATAAGCAGCATTACCGCTGCAAAGGCTGCTACATATCCCATGAGAGGAAGTATGAATTTCAGCCATTTATCATAAGTTATATCCACCAACGCAAGAGTTGCCAAAATCAATCCCGTTGGGGTTATGAAGGCTATGAGTCCCTGACCATATTGATAAGCGCTTACTATAACATCTCTGGACAGTCCTACTGAATCCGCTAAAGGAGCCATGATAGGCATTGCTAAAACTGCCAATCCTGATGAAGATGGAATAAAGAATCCTAGAACAATGAAAATTATCAACATAAATATCATGAATAAACTAGAATTCATTCCCTGCACCGCATTGGATGAATAATACAGTATGGTATCTGAAATCAATCCTTTGTCCATAATAGTGTTGATTGCTCTTGCCACACCTACTATTAGTGCTACACCAACTAAATCTGCAGCACCGGCTATAAATTTATTAACGAATTCCTTTTCTCCCATACCTGATATAAAACCAATAAGAAGAGCCACAAAAAGGAATAATGCAGTCATTTCCATAAACCACCATTGCTTCATGGACACTCCCCAAGTCATTACCACGAAGGATAAACCAAATATTATAAGCATAAGCTTTCTCCTTAGGGTAAACTCTATCACATTGTTAGGATCATAATCTTTAAGGAATTTTTCTTTTATAGCATCTCTTTCATTATAAGTTAATGACTTTTCCGGATTATTTTTTATTTTTCTTCCGTAATTAATTATATATAAAATAGTCAATACTGTAGCGATTACCAATCCAATTATCCTCATGCTTATCCCTTCTGTAAAGGTAATGCCTGCTGCATTAGAAGCTATTACAGAAGAAAAGGGATTAACAGTGGAAAACATGGTTCCTATGGAAGATCCCATATATAAAGCAGCTATGGATACTATGGCGTCATAGCCCGCAGCCACAAAAACAGGAATCAATATAGGATATAGTGCTATGGTTTCTTCTGCAAGACCAAAGGTAGTACCTCCTAAGGCTATTAAAACCGTTACAATAACTATAAGCAGAAACTCTCTTCCTTTCGTTGCTTTAGACAGCGATGCAATTCCGGCATCAAAGGCTCCTGTACTGTTTAAAATCCCTATTACCCCCCCTATTATTAATAAAAAGGTGATTATATCGATAGTATCATATATACCTGTAATAGGAGCTTTTAAAACTTCCATAAAGCCTTGAGGATTGCTTGGTACTCTTTCATAGGTACCTGGTATTGCAACAGGCTTGTTTATGCTTTCATCTTTAAACTTTTCCACATCTACTTTTACCTGTAATTTATTAAGGGTGTCCTGAGAAACCGGCAGTTCTTCTTTTGAGCCATCAGGTCTGCTTACTGTAAATATATTTCTTTCAGGCTCATATATTAATTTAGCATAGGAACCTGAGGGAACTACGTAAGTTAAAATTGCCGCAAAAATTAACACTATGAATAGTACAGTAAAAGCCGTTGGAAATCCTCTTTTTCTTTTTACCATTCTCTCTTCCTCCTTAGTATAGTTTATTAATATTATACTGCAGCAAAATTTTCATTTGCCTTCTCCTCGGTAATATTTACAAAAAATACCCACAATATTAATAAAACGCTATTATTCTATATCTATAATGTACTTAAGAAGTGATTTATATAATTGCATTTTTAAATATACATGAAATATATATTTAAACAAAAACTTTCTTATTTCCAATTAAAGTACTTTAGTTTATTTTTATTATTTTGTTTAATGAATACTTTTTAAAGTATTACAAACAATACTAAGGACTTTGCAAAATATCTTTTGGAACTAGATAATCATACCAATACAAATATATAATATTCACTTTTAATTTAAATTTTATACATTGACTGATAAAAACATTTGTATTATTTTATATTTAATACAAAATTATCTATTAATTATAGTTATTAACAAACAATAAATTAATTAAGGAGGTTTTAATAAATGAGTATTATTACTTGGATAGTTTTAGGAGCGTTAGCTGGATGGATAGCTAGCATGATTACAGGTAACAACGCTAGAATGGGTGCTGTTGCTAATATAATAGTTGGTATAATAGGTGCATTTATTGGAGGTTTCATCTTTGGATTGTTTGGAGGACAAGGTGTTACAGGCTTCAATTTATGGAGTGCAGTAGTTTCTATAGTAGGTGCTGTAGTACTGCTTCTTATAGTAAATGCATTTAGGAAATAGCATATTAAGTATATAATAATATTGACTGCTGGTTCTGCCAGCAGTCTGCAAAAAAAATCAAGGATTAATCATCCTTGATTTTTTTTCATTATTTGTCACTTGTCAGGTGTCTGGCACTTTATATACAATTCCCATTATTTTCAATCACCCCTGGGGTGCTTCCACTTTTTTGAAGCACCCCAGGGGTACTTCCATTATCTTCAAGCAACTTTACTGATTTGTCATTGATAAACCATATTCTCTTAATATTTCTAAAGGGGTATCTTCACCCTTTAGGAAACTTTCTATATTTTTGATCAGCTCCCTGGTAACCTGGGCTCTTCTATCTATAGTAGGACCTCCCATGTGAGGTATGGTTATTACATTATTCAGCTTTCTAAGTTTACTGTCTAATGGGAGTGGTTCTCTTTCATATACATCCAAAACAGCTTTAAACCTGTCCTTTTCCAGCTCCTCAATGAGAACTTCCTCATTGATTATTCCGCCGCGAGAAGTGTTTATAAGTATTGCCCCGTCTTTAATAGAGCTCAAAAGAGGCTTGTCCACCATATGATGGGTTTCTTTTCTATAGGGCAGATGAAGAGATATTATTTTACAGCTTTTAAATATTTCTTCTATATCTGCTTTTTCTACCCCATACTTTTTAAACACCTCTTCAGATACAAAAGGATCATAGACCTTTATCCTGCATCTAAAAGGTTTGAGCATAGCTGTGAGATGCTTTGCTATAGCACCGAAACCCACTAATCCTACACTTTGATCTAAAAGACCTTCATTGAAAAATTTATCCTTTCTCCAGCCTCCCCCCTTTACCTGATCATTATAGTAAATAAGCTCTCTTAGGGAACAAAGCATATAAGCCATAACTCCTTCAGCTACGGATTCTGCATATAATGAGTTTCCGCTTAACACCTTTATTCCTTTACCATATAAAGCCTCTGATGCCACATAAGCCACTGAGCCCCCTGTATGAACAAGCACCTTTAGCCTATATGCTTCAGAGAGCACAAAAGAATCTAACTTGGGAGTTCCCCATCCGGAAATGCAGATATCCTTGTCTTTTAGAGCCTCTCTAAATTCCTCCCTTGTAAATTGTCTACCCAGAGTATTCCAGGTTACACTGCCTAAGGCATTCACTTTATCAATTACATCTTTAGGAAAAAAGCTTTCTCTGGTATCTCCATCAGGAATAGCTACTAATATATTCATCTTGTCTCCTTTTCCTGGAAAATAATATTCTAAATTATTTTTATCTTTTAATTGATTTTTAAAACTTTAAGATATTACATATCCAATATTATATTGAAAGTCATTATTAATTACTAAAATTACTAAAATTATTAATAATTATTAAACTATTTCTAAATACTAAATTATTAACAAGGGCTAAACTATTGATAAGTGCTAAACTGTCAGAATGTCATATAATTATTGCTGAAAATTGCCCATTTTCATTAAGGCTTTATATTAAAACATCTAATGTCTATCAGCTCTTATACTAAGGAATCATACACCATTTCCCGATATCTATAAAAAAAATCAGCCTAAAATATAAGGCTGATTTTTTCATTTTAATGCAGCTATATTTTAAATAAAGGGAAGTTATTTGGAAAATCTAGCTGTTTTATTCGGTTTAATTACTATCTTCTTTGTACTGTACAAAAGGATTATTGCTTCTTACTTATACTATACAAATAGATTATTATTTTTTCCATGTGCTGTACCAATCGTTGACTTCCTTTGAAGCCTCTTCTCCGCCTTCATTCTTCCATTGCTGAATGAATTTATCGAAGTTATCAACCTTCTCTGAACCGGCTATAGCCTTTAATATATAATCTGACTCAAGCTTTAGAAGCTTTTGGTTATATTTAGCATTTGTAGCTAGAGGAGGTGCATAGGTTGCAACTACATCTTTCTTACCATAAGGCTCCTGCTTCTGCATTTCATCAAAAGCTGCTCCTATTAAAGGATCTTTTCTGGTTCTAAGAACCCATAAGTCCTGATATGCTTTTGCATCTGTGCTTGTTATAAACCAGTCAGCATTGTTTCTTTCTTCATTAAATTTAGGAAGTATTGGAACCATTCTTCCGTCAGCTTCCTTTTTCCAATGAACATTTTCTTGCCCGATTGCTAATTCTTTGAATAAATCTGGCTGAACCTTTAAGTCCATATATTTCATAGCGTGTTCTTTGTTCTTTGATACCTTAGGAATAGCTATATACCATGAAACTCCTGTAGCTTGAAGGAAAGCTCCCTGCTTACCGTCTTTACCTTTTAAGGATGGTATTAAAGTAATTTTAGCATTAGGGAAGTTCTTTTCTAAAGCTTTAGGAACAACTCCTGCAATTCCCCATCCATAAGTCATCATCGCTGCTTTTCCACTGGTAAACTTCTCTTGAATCTTAGCAGAGTTATTTATTGGCCACTCTTTATCTATAAGCCCTTCATTATAAAGCTTATTCATAAATTCCAGATATTCTTTCATTCCTGGGTTTTCTAATCTGTTTCTAACTTTTCCGTCTGCTTCTTCCCACTGAGTTACTACGCCGAAAGCTCCTGCAATTTGATACACTATTGGCTCAAAGCCAGTTAAAGGTATAATATTTTTCTTTTCTTTAATAGTTTTTAAAACTGTATAGAATTCATCTAAGGTTGTTGGAGTCTTTAATCCAAGCTCATCCATTATATCCTGTCTTACTGCAAAAGCTTCAGAAATAAATGGCTTAGGTGCCTGCTCTGGAATACCATAAATCTTTCCGTTAACTTTAGCTGTTTCAAAAGCCTCTGGAGAATTTACCTTAAGCAGAGTTTGTCCATGTTCCTTAAGCAAGTCATCTAAAGGTTCCAAAGCTCCTTCATTAGCCAGCTTACTGTATTGAGCAGCAGTCAATTTGAGAATATCAATCTGCTCCTTATTAGCCATTAAAAGGTTTAGCTTGTCATTTGGATTCTCTAAGGGAAGAATCTCATAGTTAACCTTATATCCTGTCTTTTCTTCCAGGAATTTAGCTACGGGATCCTGGTTAGGATCAAAGTTTCTTTGGAAGCCCAGCTGTCTAAGAACTGGTTTTTCTCCTGACTCCTTTGCTGCTTCAGGTTTCTGACATCCTGCAAAAACACCTGCGGCCATAACAGCAGTCAACATTAATGCCATGACTTTTTTCATATAATACCCTCCTGAATTTTAATATATTATTTATTTAATAACTTTCCTTTATCCTCATAAATAAGTTTAGGGAAGGTTATGGTAACAATTGTTCCTTTACCTGGCTCACTTTCATAAACCAAGCCGTATTCATTTCCAAAGTAAAGCTTAATTCTCTGATCTACGTTTTTAACACCGTAGCCTTTACTTTTATCATCCTTCAACAAACTTTCCAAAATGTCCTTACTTATGCCTGCTCCATTATCCTGCACTTTTAAAATAATCAGTCCTTTTTCTTCTCTGCCTGTAATCTTTACAAAACCTTTTTTGGTTTCAGACTCTTTTATACCATGAATTATTGCATTTTCTACAATAGGCTGAAGTATCAGCTTTACCGTAGCACAATCCATTATCTCCTCATCCACCTCAATAATGCCTTCAACTTCATCAATGAATCTTTTCATTTGAATGTCCAAATACATGGTTACATGGGTAATTTCATCTCTTATAGAAACTATATCTCTACCTCCGCTAAGGCTTAACCTAAAAAATTTCGCAAGATTATTCACTATGTTTACTATATCGTCAGCACCGTATTTCATGGCCATCCAGCATATCATATCCAAGGTGTTATAAAGAAAATGCGGGTTAATTTGGGCCTGAAGGGCTCTAAGTTCTGCACCTTTTTTATTTATTTCAGCCTGGTACTTTTCTTCTATAAGCAGCTTAATATTTTCCACCATGCCTTTAAATTGACTTTGTAAAACACCTATTTCATCAGAACTGTCTACCACTATATTTACATTCCAATTATCATCTTCAATCTTTTTCATGTTTTTAATAAGCTGCCTGATTCTTTTAGTTATGCTTCCTGAAATCATGTATGCTATAAACGCAGCCAATATTATAATAACCAGCATTATAGCAATCATATATCTTAGTACTTCATTGCTGTTTCGGAGGATTTCCTTTGTTGGAATTACAGCTACTAAACGCCAATTAGTATTTTCCAGCTGTTTGTAATATACTATAGCCTGCTCATTATCAACCTTTAATTTGCTGTACCCCTCCTTTGCCCCCTTGATATGCGGATAATAGGGTTCAATAGATACATTTCTGCCAAGCTTCTCTTTACCGTCCGAAGAAATTACAATTCCTTCATCATCCAGTAAGAAAACTTTTCCCGTAGTAGTCAATCCGGTCTCTTTCACTATTTCGTATATGCTTTGTTCAAGTATGTCTACAGAAATTACTCCAAGCTGTTTGCCATATAAATCTCCGCTGTTTATGGTTCTTACAATAGAGATTATATTCTGCTTAGTTCTAAATTCTTTAAAATCGTACTCATAAGTAGATCTCCATGTAATGCTTCCGTTACCTTCCACCGCTTTTTTGTACCAATCCTCATGATCTACATCTTTACTGTTAAGTATCTTATTTCCTGACTCTGCATACATGGCATCATTATTTACATAAAGCCTTATGCTGTATACTTCCCTGCCATTTTGAAGGGATAGAAGTATGTCCATCAGCCTTCCATAGTCATCAATCTGCTCTCCTAGTGTGTAATCTTCACCGGATTTAGAAAGTATGCTTTGAATTTCCTTATTCATATATAGAAGGCTGGAAATATCTTTAACGTTGTTAAGCTTGTAGGATATAAAATTGTTTGCCTGCTCAAAGGCTTTCCTTGTAGAATTAATAGTCTGCCTCTCCATTAAATCTGAGTATCTTATATAGGATAGGAGACCTATGGTTGTTGTAGTAAAAATTATTAATATTAAAAAGGATAAAAGCACTTTATTTCTTATTTTTAAATTTTTTATATAACTTATTATCTTTTTAGGTATAAAAACATCTGGCTTCATTTAGTTTATATCCCTATACTCTGAAGGATTAATGCCTGTTATTTTCTTAAAAACCCTGGCATAATAATTAGCATCATTGTATCCAACTTTATCTGCAATTTCATAAAGCTTATACTTTCTATCCTTCAATAAAGCTTTAGAGGCTTCAATCCTTACCTTTGTAATATAATCATTAACGGTTTCTCCCGTTTCTTTCTTATATACCTTGCATAGATACTGGGGAGTCAAATAAACTGACGCAGCTATGGAATTTATTGAAATATTTTTATTATAATTTTGCTGAATATGATTTTCTATGTCCCTTATTATGGATCTGTCCTTATTAGGATCGTAGATTATCATAGAATTGCTTTTCTTGTAGCCCTTTGTCTTTATTGCCTCTCCAGCATCTTCATAGGAATTCTTAAGCTCTTCCAAAGAGGATACTTGGCTTCCCAAAGCTCCTGATGCAAATTTTCCATGCTTATTAGTAAAAATATTTAAAACTTCATTGCCATAAGAAATTATTTCATTTATTCCTCCCTTTTCTTTAAGGGCAATCAGCACTATTACTTCTTCTTTCATTATTCCTGATATGAAATAAATTCCTCTTTTTACTCCTGTATTATTAATAATCTCCAAAATTTTTCTGCTGTCCTCATTATTTTCAGCTTTAAACACAGAACAGATATATGAAGAATTCAGAGGAAACTTTATGTTTAAAAGTTCCAGTCCCTCTTTTATCTTATCAATATCCATTGATTGACTTTTTAAAATACTGGTTATTAAAGTGTTTTTAAAGTATGGGATGCTCTTTTCCATCTTCATCTTTATTCTTTGCTCTTCCAGTCTTTTAAGCCTTTCCTCAGTCACCGCTTTTGCTGTCTTATTTAGAAGGCTTTCAAATTCTCCTAAGTTAAAGGGCTTTTCTATATAATCCACCGCCTTTAGTTTAATAGCAGATTTTAGATAATTAGTATCGGAATAGCCGCTTAGGAATATTATTTTACAGTAAGGGAGGATTTCTTTAATATGGTTAGCAAGTTCAATCCCATCCATTTTAGGCATCCTTACATCACAAATTGCAATATCCGGCTGTACTTTCCCTGCAAGAGCCAAGCCTTCTTGTCCATCAGTAGCTTCTCCTACCACCTCTATATTTAAGGTTTCCCAATGAACAAATTCCAGTAATCCTTTTCTTGTAATCTGCTCATCATCCACAATAATTGCTTTGATCATTGCTTTTCTCTCCTTACATAGAATTCTTTTAAATACTTTTAATAAATTTAGTATATTAGATATCTATATATTATCAGATTTTGTAAAGCCTTGACCAATGGGGGCAAATTTTGTCTTAACCTTTAACTGACCCAATCAATACACCTTTTACAAAATACTTCTGTAGGAATGGGTAAACCAATATAATAGGGATAGTAGCTGCTACTATAGAAGCTGCCTGTATAGCTTCGGGAACGGTATTTAGTGCACCTTCTACATCAGGATTATATCCTGCCTGCTTCAATACATCAGCGGTGGAGGATACAAGCTCCTTTAAATATAGCTGCATAGGCTTAAGCTGAGGATCCGTGATGTATACCATAGCCTGAAAATAGCTGTTCCAATGGGCTACTGCAAAAAATAGTGTAATGGTTGCAATAACCGGTTTTGATAATGGTAATATTATTCTAAATAGTATTGTTAAATTTGAAGCTCCATCGATTTTTGCTGATTCTTCAATACTCTCAGGAAGACTTTCAAAGTAGTTTTTCATTATTAACAGGTTAAAAACATTTATCATAGCTGGCAGTATAAGCACCCAAATATTATTAACCAGGTTTAGTTTCTGCATAACCAGATATGTGGGGATAAGCCCTCCATTAAAGAGCATGGTAAACACGAAAATTATCAATAAGCCCTTTCTTCCTCTCAATCGGGTTTTGGAAAGGGGATAAGCTGTTATTACTGTTATTATTATCCCTGTTAAAGTACCCAAAATTGTGACTATTACAGTTACAAAAAAGGAATTTATAAACTGCTTGTTTCCAAGTACAAACTCATAGGTTCCTAACTGAAAGTCTACCGGCCAAAGTCCAACCTTACCTGAAATAACTGCAGCTTCGCTGCTGAAGGATTTTGCTACAAGGTTTAAAAAGGGAAACAAAGTTGCCATTCCTAACAATATAAAAAATGTATAATTTACAAAGGAAAATATTTTCTCTCCTATGGAGGTCTTTATCTTAGTTCCTTTAATTACTTCATTGTTTTTTTTAGTTAAATTAAATGCCATGTATAAGCTGCCTCCTTTACCATATACTCTTACCTAAAAATCTCTTACACAAATAATTCCCTGTGACAACTAATATAAATGCTACTACCGAGTTAAACAGTCCTACAGCGGTAGAAAAACTATAATCTGAAGTTCCAAGTCCAACTCTATACACATAAGTTCCAATAACATCTGATACATTGTAGACTACGGAGTTATACATGACTAATATCTGCTCTGTTCCTGCTTCTAAAATGTTTCCAAGCCTGATTATAAACATAAGCACTATGGTAGGAGCTATACCTGGAAGGGTAATACTTTTAATCTGTTGAAATTTATTTGCTCCGTCAATTCTTGCCGCCTCGTATTGCTCCTGCTCTATACCGGTTATGGCAGCAAGATAAACTATAGTTCCCCAGCCTACTTCCTTCCAGCCTTCTGTTATAACTAAAAGAGGTCTGAACACATTAGGTTCCATGAAGAAGGGAATCGGCTCCATACCGAATTTAGCTATAATGGTATTTACTATTCCGCCATTAACAGATAGTAAATTCATAAATAATCCGCTTACTATAACCCATGAAATGAAGTGAGGCAGATAAATAACAGTTTGTATACTTTTCTTAAAAAGGAGATTTTTAATCTCATTTAACAGCAGCGCCAATATAATGGGCAGCGGGAATAAAATTACAATCTTAGATATACTTATAATCAAAGTATTTTTAAAAACATTAATAAACTCCGGTGAGGTGAACAGCTTCTTAAAGTGTGCCAATCCCACCCAATCACTTCCTGCAATCCCTGAAAATATATTAAAGTCCTGGAAGGCTATAATTAATCCATACATCGGAGTGTACTTAAAAATAAATAAAGTTATTAATCCCGGTATTAAAAGTAAATAGAGGTCCCAATCCTTCTTAATGTCAATCCATATCTTATTTTTCTTTACCGGCGACAATTCTGATACTTTTAGTTCATTCGTTGATAGCTGCATTCATTTCATCCTTTCCTCAATCATTAACTTAATTTTATAAAATATGTGTAAACCTTTAAATACAACAAAATTATTAAAATAGGGAAAATATTAAACTCTTTAGGTAATATGCAAAAAATGGGAGCACCCCTGGGGCGCTCCCATTTTATTACACCACCCCTGGGGTACTTCCATATAAATGGAAGTGCCCCAGGGGTGGTGACATTATTTTCTATTTTATATCTCGAAGAAAATCAGTAACATATTTAAATATTTCTTTTATTCTTATTAATTCACTTTCTCTATTTCTTTTTCTCCAGAGCTTACTATAGTCCTCAAGCCAGTATTCTATTTTAACTGCTAGAGATTTTGGGTCTATGATAAGTTCTACTTCATTAATTCCATAACTGTACTTCTTAATAGGAAGGAATAAAGCTGCCATTATAGCGACTCCTCGAGCGGATACTATATATTCCTCCATATCTATCCTTCTATCAAGAGGCATGTCCTTCGCCTTTTTAACTAAGTTCTTTTTCTATTTCTAAAGCCTTATAGTAAGCTTTAGTCACCAGTTTATCATCTATGGCTTTTATTTTTTCCATCCATGGGTCTATAACTTCAGAGCTTTGAATATCTCTTTCCCTCCAGAAGTTTAAGAAGGACCAATGGAAAGGCTGCTGTCTTGACAGTTCCCTCAGTAAATGCATAATATCCTTATTGTTTTCACCAAACTCTAGAAGAGAAATAGCCTCATCAGCTTTATCTAAATCCTTTTCTCCTAAAGGATTCCAGGATAGGGAAGCTCCAAATATCATCCCAGGCATAGAGTTTCCAAATAAGTTAACATGTCCATAGTCACCCCAGTCAGTATTTAGAACTCCGACAGCATCATATTTTCTGCCGTACTCTACCATTTTGCTTATGTTTATAAAAGCGTTATCCATTTCATTCATCATTCTGTTCCAGCCAGTTACTGATGGACACACATATTGAGGAAGCCCTGACTGAGCAATAGTTCTTGTACCATCTTCTGTAGCTCCTGCATGGTAAGCCCAGTTCAAGCAGGTGACATCCTTTGGTATTTCTGAAAGATATTCAGGATGCTTTAATATTATATCTCCCCAGAACATTACCTCTTTACCGTATTTTTTTGCAGCACTTATTACTTTATTAAGAAAATCTGTATATAGTCTTCCGCTGCCAAGCTCCTCAAGTTTTGCTGCATTTTTTCCTTTACCTAAATCAAAAGTTTCATCACAGCAGATATTAAATTTCTTAGAAGTAAATAAAGGTACATACTCAGCCAGCATCTCTTCAACAAGCTGAATACTTTCTTCATTTGATACATCAAGTGTATGATGTGCCATCCTATCCATCCATGAATAAGGTCTGTCCTCATCCACCTCAAGCTCGCATAAATGAGAATAGGACTTAGAGGTTAATATCTCATAAAAATGTCCAAAGGTTGAAAGAGATGGTACAAGCTCTATATGTCTTTTTAAGCAATATTCATCCAACTCTAGAATATCCTCTGGTGTAAGTGGGTCTTTACCGGACCAAACCTCGCTTAAATTCTTAAATGCAAAGGAATGTTCTATATACAACTGAAGATGATTAATTTTATAAAAAGAAGCTCTATCCACCAATTCCTTAAGAGTTTCAAGGGTAGGAACCTTTCCTCTGGTTACATCGTGATAAAATCCTCTATTCTTGAAATGAGGCTTATCTTCTATTACCATCATGGGTAGTTCTACGGAATACTGCCTTATTATCTGACGCAGTGTCTGTACTCCATAAAATAACCCTGCATCGTCTCCTCCTAAAACTAATACCCCATCATCATTTATAACAATTTTATAACTTTCATGTTCACCTTCATACTTTTTCAGAAGAATATTCTTTATAGGTTTTTCAATAAAAAGCTTGTTTATTGGCATATTAAAACCATTAACTTTTTCTATCTCACCCTTTAAAAGCCTTGCAGCTTCTAGATCAGAAGCATTACAGCCTGCATTTAATACTATTTCTGATTCCCTTTCTAAAAAGAAAACCCCCTGATTAATTTCCATTTTTTGTGGTTTAGGTAACAAAAACATTACTTCACTCCTTTTTATCGCTTGTCCCATAAAGCAACTCTTTATCTCAGATAATCTACTTTATGATTGCAGCAGTTTTCATTTTCAATACTTGTTCTAATTGAGCAAGCCTAATACATATGCTTTATTCTATAATTAAAGCAGTTTTGAATATAAATCGATTTCAATTAACTTTATACAATTATAGTTTTACAAATTAAAACTAAACTGTGAAGGTAATATATTATCAAAATCCATACAAAATTAACCTGTTATCTGTGTAGCTTCATATATTTTGAAGGAGACATACCCACAGACTTTTTAAAAGATTTGCTGAAGGAATGGATACTTTCATAATTTAGTATTTCTGCTATTTGAGTAATATTATATTCTCCTGACTTTAAAAGCTCCACAGTCTTCTCCAAGCGTTTTTGTGAAAAGTAATCTCTTATGGTTAATCCTGTTTCCATAGAAAACATATGAGACAAGTACGAATAACTGTATCCTAAAACATCTGCAATCTCCGTTAAATCCTTTATGCTCAGAAGATTATTATCTATGTAATTAATAACCTTGTAGATAACATATTTGTTGTCCTTTTTTTCCTCAAGGAAACTGTATGTATTATGCCAGTTAGAGAAAAAATTTCTGTACATCAGAATTATGATCTGCTCCATAAAATTTTTTATCATTATATTTGAATACTGGGTAAGATTATTAAATTCCTTAAGAAGATTTAAAAACATTATATCGATATTCAATCTATCCCGTACCACAGGTGTTTTCTGCATCTGCATCATATTTTCAATATTAGCATATTGATGCTGTCCATCTTTATCCTTTATAAAATTAAACCCTAAGTAATAATAGCGAAAGGGGTCTATACTATCTGCCATCCCTTCATGATACTGCTCCGGAACACCTATAAAAATATCTCCTGCAGATACAGGATACTTTACACCGTCATTTGAAAACCATCCCTTACCGGAAGCTATATAGGTTATTTCATAGCATACCTGAACATGTCCTTCTAAAACATAAGCATCGCCGCAGCTTAAATCTCCTATTTGATATAATGCTATTCCATCGTAGTATTTAGGAGCGGTCTGATAAAAGTTATCAAAATGAAATCTTTTTTCTATATTAATATTTTTGCTCTTTTCCATGTTACAATCACTCCTCATTTGCTTCATTATATCAAACTAAATTCATTACAACAAAAATAAAAAGATAAACTAAAGAAGTAATTTTTTCAAATCACTGGTTGCTTTAGTTTATCTTTAACTAATTCAGAAAGCTTTAGAAGTCTTTGGAGGAAAACGACAATAAAACTAAGTAAGCCTGTCATTAACTAGTTTAAAAGCTTTCTGATATGGATAAAAGCATATTTATTCATCAACCAAAATTTATTGGTTAATTATAAAACCCTTTACTTGTCAATCATCATTTAATAATATTATTGGCATTTCAATTATAAAAATGCTTTGCTTATCCTTCAACCATACATGAATATTCTAGGATAATTCATAAGTTAATCATAAAATGGCTTTAACTTATCCTGAAGTATTCCCATAAATATTCCTGAGAGAATTTCTGCAACAGTCCATCCTGACTCTATAGCCCAAGGTCCCCATCCTATATCCGCCGGTGACCCGAAGTATTCCATGTACTCTACGTCGAAACCTCTGCCCCAGACTCCATTTATTCTAGGATCGTCACTGATTATTTGAATCCCTAGAATAAATTTAATATTCTCCTGCCATAAGCTTTTAAAGTATTCATCTCCTGTAACTAAATAAGCCTGCATAAACCCTATAGGTAGCCAGTTATTGGAATAGAGTAAATCCACCACAGTATCTCCGTTTTCCGCTAATAATGAGCATTCACCATCACCCTTTGTGTTTCTCATGGTGGCCTTATATCCTTCATCCCACTCTAAGTAAGCCCCTGTTTTATGCTTAAGCTGCTGAAGGTCCTTAGAAACCTTATACAACCACTCCTTGTGAATGTCCTCTTTAGTTATCCAGTAAAGCCAGCTTAAAGGAAGTATTAGTCTGCAGTATTCCTGGGTTTGGCTCTGCTCCCTTACAGTTTCAGGATAAACCTTCATAATTTCTGTAAGCCCTTTTACAGATATATCCTTATATTTTTCAATTCCTGTAAGCTTATAAGCTAAAAGCAATGAGGCATGATAGTATGCATTGTAATGAGCACTCTTAAGATTTCCCGGCTGATTGTGCAACTCATTTATTTTTTCTTCAGTTAATTCTCTGTTGTCTGTCCTCATAACCCTTGTACCATCAGTACCTGTGGTTTTTATGAGGAAATCCAGAGCTGCTTTGCATTCTTCAATATAATCATTTCTCCCTGTATATAAGCATTTTAATAAATGAGAGTTTAAAGCTCTTGCCACATCGTCCTGATAGCAGGTTTCCCATGCCTGCTGAGTCCACCTTATCATGCCGTAAAATTCATTTTTGTCCTTTTCCTGCATATAATCAAAAATAAAAGAAGAGAGATTATCTGAAATTTCAAGGCTATTTTCATTGTCATTCAGCATATAATCTAAAAAATAAGTTAAGGAAATCTCTCCTGCGCAGTCTGCTCTTATAAGCTTTGCAAATCTCTGACTTCCATCTGGATAAACCTCCGTGCCGAAACCTTCATAAACTCCGTCTCTTCCTTGGTTTATAATTATTCCTGAGTTTTTAAACCACTGCAGTGAAGTTTTTGCAGATTCTTTAAGCTCTGAAGCAAATTCCTCCTCTGAAATTCTGCTAAACTTATTCAATCCTTTTATTTCATAATAATCTTTAACTGTATCTGTATTTATTTCTTCATCGCTAACCCATTCTAAAATATATTTTACAAGGCTTCTCATTTTATTTTTTGGAGAATATCTTGCCCTTACGAAATTTGCAAGTCTAAAGCTGCATATCATAAGGTTGTCCTTTTCCATCCATAAAGCTCTATCACTTATTTTTTCAGTGATACCGCTTAAGTCCTTCAATTTTTATGAGCATGAACATTTACGTATTGAAGTATAGGAGTAGAATGAGAGCAAAATTCCTCATGAGGTCTGATTCTCATTCCGCATTGATCATCTAAAATATCTCCCTGACATATTCCTTCAATCAGTGAATCATCGTAAGTGAAGACAAGCCTTTCATATCTGGTTACAGAAGGATTTTCGTAATACACTCCTGAAACGCTTCCACAATATTCTGTAAATACCTTTTTACCCTGTTTTACTGCTTCCTCTACTAGCATACGCTCTCTCGCCTGTAACATAATAGGCTCTTCTTCTGTACCTCCCAAAATACACAGGCTGTAAAATTCTTTAAAACTATCAATATAAATTTCACCAGGTTTAAAAATCACAAGCTCTATGGAATTCCTGCTTAGAATCTCCAGCATATCACTTCTATTGTTGGTAATTACAGCAATCCTTTTATTCAAGAACTTCACCATCCAATTTCTAATTATTTTACTGATTCTTGCTGCCTAAATGTCGTTTTTTATATAGAAGAGCAGCATGGCAGACAATTATGTCAAGCCAGCATGGCAAATCGGCAGATCATCATATCAGATTAGTTGCTGTTGAAAAAATCTCCTCTAATTATATCCTAATGAATTTCTTATTTATTTAATCCTTTTACTTAAGTGCTTTATTAACTCTTATATTTAACTTTTTTATTTAAGTGTTAGAATTATTTCTCCTACAGCTTCACCATGAGTATATTACATATTCTCGAAAATTAATTTAACCTAATTCACTGAGTTTTTGTTCTAAATTTGCTGTGTTTAGTTTTGGTATTTAATGTAACTACCCCAGGGGAGCTTCCAGCAAAAGGAAGCACCCCTGGGGTAGTTACATTTTTTTACAGAATCTCAATAGTTCTTCTCTGCTCATAAGAATTAACTATGGCATTAAATATCTTCACTGCTGAGTATATATTACTCAGCGGGAATGGTTGTTCTCCCGTACGCAGCATATGTATGAACCTATCCAAACCTAGATGGTACACCTTAGATATATTAAATTCCTTATAAATACTTCTTTTATCTCCAATTATATTTAAGTGGTAGTTTAAAAGTCCTTCTATAAAATTAAGGGTTATTTGGTATTCTTCATATTTTAAAACTGCCGTGACACATTGCGATGACTTGCTGGCAGTAACGAACTTTACTCCATAGCCGAATATTTCTAAAGCCATTTCTAAAAGGTGGACTCCGTAAAAATATATACCGCCATATTCACTTTCAAGATTTGCAGTAAAATTTATAGTACCGGTTTTTATTCTTCCTAAGTTTCCACTTTCCACATTCTTCTTGGCACTAATCACATCGCAAGCATATTTACAGGTTGAACCGCCTGTAACCAAAGTATTGTATTTTTCTGCATAAAGTAATATCTCTTCCGCATCCCTAACTCCTATGGTAAACGGCTTGTCTATCCATGTAGGTATTCCAGCTTTAATAAAAGGAAGGGCATATTCTTTATGCAGATCTCCATGGCGAAATACCACCATTACTCCATCCACCTTATTTATCATATCTTCTGGATTTTTAAGGATGAATGGAATATCTGCATTTTTTGCTACTTCTCTTGTTCTCTGTTCATCTAATCCAAAAATGGAGACCACCTTGCAGTCAGGGTACAAAAATTCTCCGCTGCCTTCTTCTCTTAAATTTATAAGCTTTGAGAATACTTCGGCATGACTATTGTCAGAACCTATTATCCCAATTCTAAACACCGTAATGCTCCTCCTTTATTTTTCAAGCCTTTATTCCCTTAGGCTTTACTGCGTCTATATTCTAAAATTTAAATATTTTCCTTGTAATTTTAAATCATAAATTAATTTTAAGTAATTTGTAATATGTAAAGGTATATTAATTACAATAGTGCAGAAAATATTAATTTAGTCTTATGTACATAAAAATTTTTGAAGGGTATATTAGAATTAGCTATAACATTGCGCAAATGCAACAGTATGCAAAAGAATCAGATGTACTAACCTGACAAAAAAAGCATCAGCAAAAATATTTAAAGGTGATAGGAGGAGTAACTTGAAAAACATAGCATGTTTCGATGTAGGCGGTACTTTTATTAAATACGCAGTAATTAATTCTCAGGGAGACATTTTAACTAAAAATAAATTCCCCTCTCCTGTAAATGATTGCAAAAATGCGGTTCCGGAATGTATAATCATAAAAACTAAAGAGCTTATGAAGGATTACTTACTGCAGGGAATAGGAATAAGCACCGCAGGAGTAGTTGACAATATTAAAGGCGAAATTATAACTGCTACTGACAATCTTCCAGGATACGCTGGAGCTAAGCTGTCTGAAGTAATATATAAAGAGCTTGGCATTAAAACTTTTGTTGAAAACGATGTTAATGCAGCAGCCCTGGGTGAAATGTGGAAAGGAGCCGCTGTTAATAAAGACACCTTCGTATGTATGACACTTGGTACAGGAGTAGGTGGTGCCATAGTAATTAACAATAAGCTTTATAAAGGAGTAAATAACGGAGCCGGAGAACTCGGCCACATGATATTAAATGAAAAAGGACAAAGCTGTAACTGCGGATGTATAGGATGTTATGAAAGGTATGCTTCTACCTCTGCATTTATTAGGATGTATCTTGAAAATTCTCATAATGAAGGCATTGAAATTCCTACTATTACAGGAGAAGAAATTATGCTCAGAGTAAAATCCGGGGAAACCCTAGCCTGCAGGATATATGATGAATTTATGGATCATATAGCTAATGGACTAGCAAGTATAGCTCATATATTGGATCCGGGCTTAATAGTAATAGGAGGAGGAATTTCTGCTCAAGGAGAAGATTTTTTTCTTGAACTTAACAAAAGATTTAAGTCTTCTGCCATGGCTTCCTATGCTGAAAATACTATGATAGTTCCAGCTAAACTTCAGAATGATGCTGGATTATTAGGAGCCTGTTATATAACTCTTAAAGCTTTAAAAATTTATGAAGATATTCCATTACCAGTTTAGAATACAATGACTTACTTTCACTGTACTCTGCAAATTTTGTATAGTTTAAACTCTAAATTTTATATGGAATTGCGGATTTTTTGATAATTAAAATACTAAATTATATGATTGTTTTTTATTAAACCCTAAACTAATTCTCAAGCAGACAATCCTGCTTAAAACCACAGGAGGTTATATACATGAAAAAAGAACTAAATGCTGACGTTGTGATTCTAGGGGGAAGCCTTGGAGGAGTAGCAGCAGCATTAGCTTCCGCAGGTGCGGGAAAAAAAGTTATACTTACCGAAGATACCTATTGGATAGGAGGACAGCTCACTAATCAAGCGGTTCCACCGGATGAACACCCTTGGATAGAACAGTTCGGCTGCACAGCAAGCTATAGAAAACTAAGAAATGGTATCAGAAATTATTATAAAGATAATTTTCCGGTAACAGAAAAAGCCAGATCCAGCATAAATCTAAATCCAGGCAACGGCTGGGTGGGCAAGCTATGTCACGAACCTAGAGCGGCATTAGCAGTAATTAATGATATGCTTGCTCCTTATATTCACTCAGGAAGGCTTACCATATTAACAAGACATAAGCTTACTTCAGCAGAAACCTCCGATGACAGAATAATCTCAGTGAGCGTTAGAAATCTTAACAATGGAAATGAATATATATTAACAGCTCCATACTTTTTAGATGCAACAGAATGCGGAGATTTGCTTCCTCTTTCTGGTACAGAATACGTAACTGGTTCTGAATCTTCAGCGGAAACAGGAGAACTCCATGCACTTCCTGGAAAGGCAGATCCTCTGGATATGCAGGCTGTTACCTGGTGTTTTGCTATGGATTATATAGAAGGGGAAGACCATACCATAGAAAAACCTAAGGATTACGATTTTTGGAAAAACTACCAAGCAGATTTTTGGCCAATAAAGCACTTAAGCTGGGAAATACTTCAGCCTGCAACCTTAGCTGTTAGAGATACTGTGTTATTTCCTTATGAAGATAAGACTTCTCTTTGGACTTACAGACAGATAATAGATAAAAATAACTTTCTTCCAGGAACCTTTCAAAGCAGTATCACTTTAGTTAACTGGCCTCAAAACGATTATTGGCTTGGACCTATATTTGATGTCAGCGAAGAAGAAGCAAAAAGGCATTTAGAAGGTGCAAGGCAAGTGAGTCTTTCCCTTTTATATTGGATGCAGACTGAAGCCCCAAGGGCTGACGGAAAAGCTGGATATCCAGGGTTAAGACTTAGACCTGATGTTGTTGGTACTGAGGATGGACTAGCTATGCAGCCTTATATAAGAGAATCCAGGAGAATAAAAGCAGAGTTTACAATATTGGAGCAGCATGTAGGAGCCGAAATGAGAAAAGGAAAACCTGCAGAAGAATTTAAGGACACAATTGGCATAGGCTCTTACAGGATAGATCTTCACCCAAGCACAGGGAACAGAAACTATGTAGATATATCCTCTATGCCCTTTCAAATTCCTCTGGGCAGCTTGATTCCTGTAAGGACCAAAAACCTTTTAGCAGCCTGCAAAAACATCGGAACTACCCATATAACAAACGGCTGCTACAGGCTTCATCCTGTAGAGTGGAATATAGGCGAAGCAGCAGGATATGCAGCAGCATATTGTATTGATAATAACATTTCGCCTAAGGAATTGAGAAATACTGATAAGCACCTTACTGCTTTCCAAAGAATATTGGAGAAGCAAGGTGTAGAACTGCATTGGCCTGAATTTACAGCTCAATAGTGAGTCTGTAAATAAAAGTAACTACCCCTGGGGTGCTTCCTTTTAAAGGAAGCACCCCAGGGGTAGTTACTTTTTCTGGGATTTATTATTAAATAAGTTGTTTAAAAACTTCTATTATTTTATCTGCATAAAGCCTGGCACCTTTTTCATTTATGTGCACTCCGTCATCCTCGGAAGAGTTTTCTAAGGTAATTAAAATAGTATTCAAATCCATACTTTTGCTTATGGAATTTATATCTACTAAAGGCACCTGATATTCATCAGCAATTTTTTTAGCCGCCTCGCAATATTTATTTAACTGATTAACTGCTCCCCCTATGCTTCTATAATATTTTTCCGGATGTCTACTATAATAATAGTCAGCTCCTGAGGTATTTCCATCCCCTGGATTTCCTTCTATAAATACATGAGGAATTACAAGCACTGGAACTGCCCCATGTTTTCTTACCCTATCAATAATGGTAATAATATTATTTTCATAATCAGATATAGGAACTCTAGCCTTACCATAGTCATACATAAAATGGTCATTCATCCCGAAATTTATAATGACATAATCAGGATTTTTCTCCAATACATCCTTCTTAATCCTTTCAAGACCCTGAGATGAGGTATGTCCACTAACTCCTGAATTGATTACTTCACAATTTAGCTCTTTAGCTATAATGCTTGTCCACTTATCTTCTTCCTTCTCAATTCCATACCCAAAGGTAAGACTGTCTCCAAAGGCCACTATTCTTGGATGGTGCTTCTTAGTAATAACTTTATTTTCTGTAAAAGCATGATGATTGTGAGATGATGTTAATTCCTCTGATTTTTGATTTTCTACATTCTTATCATTATATTTATGCTGCATGATTACTACAACACTCCTTAGAATATTTTATTTTTCAATTTTTATCTTTTCTTCTATATCTTCTAAGACCTTATTCTGCCAATGTATAATTACAAAGGTATAAGCTGAAAATGCAAAGAACATAACAAAAGATGAAACATTTAATAATAAAAATCCAACCGCCACCATTAATATAATATTTGCTATGGTAAAGTGCAGCTTTTTAACTGAATACACTATAGAAAGTATCACCAAATCCTTAGTTTTGAGATAAAACCTAGCCATAATAGGATATAAGAAGGTGCTCAATGCTATAACATATATAAGTAAAAAGTAAAACAAATAAGATACTATTGGCAGTGACCTTGAATTAAAATAAATAATATCCACGTATAGTATATTAATTAGAAGTGTCTGTACTAACCCTATCAACATTGCTTGTCCAAAATTAGTTTTATAAGCTTTAAAAAAATCTTTAGTTACATCTATATCCTTTTCTCTTACCAATTTACCCATGATGCTGAACAGTGCCGCCACAGAAGGAGCAGTAAAAATTAAAGCAACGCTTAAAGCTATCTGCAGTAATGCAGGGGTTAAAGCCGGAAATATAAACACCACTATTAATAAAGGTAAGTTAGTAATGATAAAATAAAAATTGCTTAATATAAACCACATTATATAATTTGATATCTTATAAAAACCATTCTCTGTAAAATCCTTATCTTCCACTATGCTCCCTCATTCCAATTATGTATTTATTTTGTAATTAATTACTTTATAAAAATATTATAACATTCCTTTGATGCTTTACTACCCCTGGAGCGCTTACATAAAATGTAAGCACCCCAGGGGAGCATCCAATACTTACCACCTATTTATAAATATTATATCGCTTATACCCGACTTATTATTTATCAAAACTTTTTTCGTTAGTTGTCCTAATGTGAGAACTTCTATATTACAGATAAATCAGGCTGAAAAATCCATTATATTTTATAGACCTATGAAGCTTTATACTCATTAGTCATTCTTAATAAGAAATGAACTCTGCCTTATACTGATAGACTTATGATGCTTCTATACCCTTCTCAACAAAATTTCTATATTTCCTTCTTTTATGCTTTTCTGGAAAAAAACCTAGTATCATCTGAGTTTTTATAAAATTCTCTTCCTCCTTTCCAATATACATATTATAAGAAGAAAATTCATAATCCTGAGGATTATTAACAATATTCGCCCTTACAGGATTTAAATGTACATACCTACTCGCTTCCATAAGCTGAGCAGAGTCCATAATAACTTCTGAAAAATATCTCTCCTCATATAAATGTCCTGAAACCTCATACTTATTATTAAAGTAAAGAGCATACATTGAATGAAGCTTTCTCATAAAATCTCCAATGTGGCTTTTCCCCGATCTTATAAGTAAATGTACATGATTGCTCATAAGGCAGTAACCTAAAAGCTCATACTCCTGCTCTTCATAATAATCCAGGCATTCCTGCAGCATTCTTAAATACATATAAAAATCAGAATAGGATTTAAATATGGGTTCTTTATGCGTGCCTCTGGCAGTAATGTGGTACATACATCCTGGAAACCAAACTCTTCTTTTTGTTGGCATTTAATCACCTCTTTGATACTTTTTATTATGATTATTGCCAGCTTACATAAAATGTAATCGCCCCTGGGGTGCTTCCTTTTCTCTGGAAGCACCCCAGGGGTGGTTACATTTTTTTGCTATTTACCCAAAGTAAGAGTTACCTTTTCCTTTGTTTTCCCTGATTGATAAATTGCATTTATCAGTTCTTGAGTAATTAATGCATCTTCACCGGATACTTCTACAGAACTGTTATTTTGTATGTTTTCATATATGTTCTTTATCTCAATAAAGTGGTAATACCCCCAATATTTTTTGATATTGTTTCCGTAGTCAATTTTGTCCTCTTCCAATAAAGGAATGCTTGTCCTTCGTCCGTCTTCATATAGTATTATACCTTCATCTCCTAGAATACTTGCTATTCCTTTTTCACAATGAAAAGTTATATCAATTGGAAGATCGCAGGTGAAGTAGTTCATGGTATAGAAACTTACAGTAAAATTATCTTCACATTCTATAACTCCTTCGGCCATATCCTCTACCTCAATGCTGTTGTGTCTTCTGTTAAGGATATTAGCTTCTACCTTTAACGGTTTTTTTCCAGTTATATATCTAACCAGGTCTAAGGAGTGAATAGCCTGATCGATAACTACTCCACCGCCTTCTTTGTCCCAAGTTCCTTTCCAACCGCTATGAGAATAATATTCATCGCTTCTGTTCCAGGTTACTATTACCCTTGCCGCTAAGGGTTTTCCTAAATTACCATTCAACATTTCTTTTCTTAAAAATCTAACTGCTCTATTGAATCTGTTTTGAAACATTACAGATAAGGTGACATTATTAGATTTACAGCTTTTAACCATGGATTTAGCTTCCTCATAGCTTATAGACATAGGTTTTTCAGTTATAACATGAATCCCCAGCTCTGCTGCAAATACTGTCATTTCGTGATGAAGATGATGAGGGGTACATATATGTACTACATCCGGCCTTTCCTTTAACAGCATCTCTTTATAATCAGTATAATATTTACAATTATGCTCCTTTGCTGTATTTTCAGCTCTTTCCTCTTTTATATCACATACCGCTGCTAACTCTGCTTCTTTTATTCTTTTTATAGAGACGATGTGAAGAGGAGATATTCTTCCACATCCAATTAACGCAGCTTTAATCATTATTACCAGCTCCTAATTCTTACGTATATATGCCTTAAATTAAACTAAAATATATTAAATATAATCAATTTCTTCTCCCTTGACTTATTATCTTGCTTGAGCCTCCCTTTTGAGTAGCTGATAAGGCTAATTGTAATATTGTTAATCTCATTTCATTTACCTTATTCACAACTTGAGACATTTTGCAAAACTTTTTTAAATATGCTCAATATCCTGCCTCACATGCCTTAGCACTCCGTTTACTCATTTTCAAACCCCATTTAAATATGCTCAATGGCTTCCTTGCGGTGGCTTTCTCTGGATTTATACGCTGCAATGGCAACCTCCATGGCTCTTGCACCGTCTAATCCTGTAACTTTTGGATCATCTCCGGTTTCTATAGCCCTTACAAATTCTCTTACAAGTCCGGCATCTCCATCGCTTCCCCATTCAACATCTTCAATCACATTATTTGAACTGTCGAAAACTCTTATTGTTTGTTTAAATGCTTCTACTTCTATAACGCCTTTAGTCCCCATTATTTCCATATAAACTTCAGGCCAAATAGTATAATTCTTATGGTGTCCCCAGCTGCAGTCTATAGTTCCGAAAACTCCATTCTCAAATTCTACAGTGACAATACCGCAGTCATCTATACCTTGATTGTGAATAAGCTCTCCTCCTTCACAATACGCAGAGGTGTAACTGCTATTGGTAAACCATCTCATCAGGTCAGCTATATGAACTGTATGGTCCATTATAGCACCTCCTCCTGAAAGCTCCTTATTAAGGAACCAGCCGCTTGGTATTTTCCCGTGATTTATGCCGGTAATACACAATATTTCTCCGATATCTCCTCTGTCTACAGCTTCTTTAGCACTGATTATCCCTTGGCTGAATCTCATTGGAAATGCGGTCATAAGCTTTACGTTATTTCTTTTTGCTGCTTCCAGCATAAGCTTTGCATCTTCATAATTTGTAGCAAAAGGCTTTTCCACCAGTATATGTTTACCTGCATTGGCAGCATCCACAGCGGTTACTGCATGATATTTATTACTTGTACATATTACAACACCCTGTACATCTGTTTTCAGTAGATCCTTATAATCTCTATAATATTTTGTATTGAATCTTGAAGCCATTTCTGTACCTCTAAATTCATTATCATCTGCAATACCTACAACCTCGACATTTTCCATCATCATAAGTGAATTAGTATAGCTTAATGCATGCATATGCTCAAAGCTAATAATTCCAACTTTAATTTTATCCATTGCTTTCCTACCTCCTTATAATTCTACGGATTCTCCAGTTTTTGAAGATTCAATTGCTGCTAATGAAACCTTTATAGCTTTTATAGCTTCTTCTCCTGTTATCTTAGGTTGTCTATCCTCTGTTATTGCATTGATGAATTCCTGAATCTCAGCGGTATATGGCTCCTCTTCTGGGAATAACGGCGTATCCAGGGATATACTGTAGCTTCCATTATTAGTATACTTTTTCACCGGCGAACTGTTTCTGCTGTCGCTTTCTATTTGTCCCTTAGTACCTATAATTTCGAAAGTAGTACCAAAAATAGCTCCGTCAGGATATGCCCAGCTTCCTTCAACATGCACTATAGCGCCATTTTTCATCTTCAAGGTAACAAGACAGTGATCCTGCCTTTCCACCTTTCCGTTAAAACTCTTGGCATATACTCTTTCTACATCCCCAAAGTTATTTATTATCCAGTCAATATCATGAATTATTAAATCCAGTAAAGGTCCTCCACTTAATTTATAATCAGCATACCAATTCTGCCAGCTCCAGCCCGGATAAGCTCCATTTCTTGTAGTTCTTATAAGCTTCGGTGTGCCAATTTTACCTTCTTTTATAACATCAACAGCCTTCATATATGCAGGGAAAAATCTAACTACGTGTCCAACTGAAAACTTTAAATTCTTTTCCTTTGCTTTATTAACGATTTCTTCTGCATCTTCAACGGATAAGGCTATAGGTTTCTCGCAAAATACATGTTTGCCCATTTCCATTGCTTTTAGAGAAAACTCCTTGTGCATATAGGTAGGGAGGCATATGTCAATCATATCAATATCCTCTTTAAGCATTTCATCAAAGCTCTTATAATATTTTGCTCCTAAAAGCTCTGCGGCAGCTTTTCCTTTTTCTTCCCTTAAATCGCATACAGCTGTAACCTTTGCATTTTTAATATTTAAATAACCCCTTGCATGTGTGCTGCCCATGGTTCCACATCCTACAATAGCTACCTTAATCATTTTATTCACTCCTTGATACATTTTTATTTTAAACTTTAACAAGCTTACAATTATATTTATTACACATTTCTTCAGCCCGCTGATTTTTCCCTATCCAATCTAAAATATGAGCATCACTGCCTATGCTGAAAGTTACATTTTTTGAAGCCATAAATTTTATTATACTCTCCCTAGGGGTAGAGGTAGCTCCATGAAGTTCATAAGCTTTACCGCTTTTAATAAGGCTGTCCGCAAGTTCTTTCAGAAAGTCATCTTGAAAATACCTTGAGGCTATTTTTGAGCTTATAGCCTTCCTTTCTTCATAGGTAGTAGTTCCCGGTTTAATCAGAGGGTTTATTGGGAGATATCCTTCAGGATGTCCTTGAACGTCCCCTTTACCTGAAGCCATGTTTATAATTTTCTCTTTAAAAGCTTCCCAGTATCCATCATTAAAATACTCTCCTTTAACCAATTCCCCGGAGTATTCCACATAATGAACGCTGGTAATCAATATTTCTGAGGCATTATAAACCTCATCGCTTATCCTCAGATTCCCATTAAAATCTGTGCAGGTTTCAATACCGCAGAGCACTTTCTGCTCTTTAAATTCTGCATAGCTTTTAATTTTCTTAAAAAACTCTAAAAGCTCCCCATCGCTAATCCTTCTGATGTTTGGAGAAGTATCATAATTATCAAAATGGTCAGTTATAGCAATACAATCCATTCCTAACTCTTTGGCTTTATCAATCACTTCCATATAAGTAGGTTGTCCATCAGAAAAATTAGTATGGACATGTAAGTCTATTTTCACCTAAATCACTCTTTTCCTGAATAATTACTAAGCTTAATTATTTATAATGCTTTTGGTGATTGCTATTATAAAATTCATTAATTCATTCCTTTTAGCTTGAGGATTTATAATATATAAATCTAATAATCTATTCTTTTTGCTTGGTGATTTCCAATATAAATCCCATAAGCTATTCCTTTTAGCTTGAGGATTTCTAATATACCCCCATAAGCTATTCCTTTAATCTTAGTGATTTCTAATATAAAACCCCATAATCTATCCCTTTATACCTGATAGGGATATACCTTCTACGAAATATTTCTGGAAGGCTATATACACCAAAAGTACAGGAATAATCGCTAATGCAGCAGCAGCCATTTTTAAGTTGTAAGCGTCGTAGTACTGGCTTGAAAATTTAGCAACGGCAAGAGGCAGAGTTCTAAGCCTGTCATCGCTTACTACCAGTAAAGGCCATTGGAATGCATTCCAGCTGGAAATGAACTTATTGATAGTGATAACTGCTATAAGAGGCTTTGTAAGAGGTAGTACGAGACTTCTGAATATCTTAAATTCATTGGCTCCATCAACTCTGGCAGCTTCGATTAAAGCCGTAGGAATACTTTCCATAAAATTTCTTGCTAAAAATATGCTGAAAGCATCTACAATCCCTGGGAAAATTAATCCAAAATACGTGTTTATTACATTTGCTTTATGTGCCATTATATACAATGGTATTATGGTTGCAACCCAAGGAACCATGGTAGTTGCAAGTACACACATAAACAATATCTTTTTGCCTCTGAAATTGTATTTAGCAAATCCATATCCAGCCATAGTAACAATAATCATGTTAAAGACTACCTGTACTACTGTAACAACTATGCTGTTAAAATAATAAACAGAAAAATTCCCTCTCTCAAACAGTTCTTTGAAATTGTCCAGGGTAAATTCCTTTGGCAATAGGCTAGGAGGTATAAAATAAAACTCTTCTATTTTCTTAAATGAGGAAAATATCATCCATACAAAGGGTAAAACAACTACTGCGGAAGCGGCCACAAGAAGTATTATCAGTAAAATCTTTTTCAATCTCTTCTTATTCATATTTTCCTCCTTATGATAAATCTAGTTTTAAAACTCTATATTGCAATATGGTTATTATTAAAACTGCAATGAATAATACAAAGGACATAGCACTTGCATATCCCATTTCGGAACTCATGAAACCTTTATCATATATATAATTAACCACGGTATTTGTGCTGTTAAGCGGTCCCTGAAGCATATAAGTTTCCTGGAATATCATAAACACACCTATGATACCGGTGATAAGGAGATAAATATGTGCCGGTTTTAAAAGAGGCAGTGTGATATATCTAAACTTTTGCCATGCATTGGCTCCATCAATTGAAGCAGCCTCTTTGACCTCATCCGCTACATCCTGAAGACCTGCCAGATAAATAAGCATAGCCGCTCCGGCATCCTTCCATACCTTAAATATCATTACCGATGCTATAGCAGTGCTGGAATCATTTATCCATCCTATCCCCTCTAATCCAAAAAAGGATAATATCGAGTTAAAAAGCCCGAAGCTTGGCTGATAGAACCAGTCAAATAGTATAGCTGCGGCAATGGTTGATGTAATTACAGGAGAATAAAATATAACCCTGAATATAGTCATTCCTTTTAATTTATTATTTAAAAGCATAGCTAACATAAGACCAAAAAACATATTTAGCGGTACGAATATAAAGAATTTACACATTACTATTAATGATCTTTTAAACTCAGCATCCTGAAGCAACCTGGCATAATTTTCAAATCCTACAAAACTCATATTTGAGCTTAAAGCTGACCAGTTTGTAAAGCTTATAGGAAGAGCCATAATTGCCGGAATTACAGTGACTATTAAAAGATATATAATTGCCGGAGCAATAAACAAATATGGTGCTATCTTTAAAGTATTTATTTTTCCCTTTTTCAAACGATCACTTCCTTGTAAAAAAGAGGCTGTCCGAAAAACATTTTAAGGCTTTCCAATTACAACCTCTTAGTTATGTTATTTATAAGCATGTTTATTAAATTAACTGTAATATATGTATATTTCTAAATTTGTAGCTGTCAGGCAGCATGTACCATAGCTTTTATCTAACTGCCCCTTACCTGACATTCTCCCTTAAGCTTTAACCTATTTAAGGTCTTTAGAAATTTCTGTATTCAGCTCTTTCTGCAAATCTTGTAAGGTTTGCTCAACTGGTGCATCAGTGAGTATCATCTTATCAAAGTATTGACCCCATATCTTATTAAGAATTCCCATTTGAAGATAACCTACCTGTGAATCTTCCATGGAGGATAGTAGAAGTTTTGTTTGAGGATCGGAAGTTAATTCCTCATCGTTTATAAGCTCTTTTCTAGTAGGAAGTTCTCCGGTTTGTTTTGTCCATTTCTTTTGAACATCTTTGCTTGCTAAAAACTCTATCCATTTTGTAGCAGCTTCAGAATTAGCTTTTTTAGATGCTACATAAGCCCATGAGGTTACTATTGTAGTGTTTTTACCATCTTTTGCAGGAATTAATGACATTCCAAGGTTAACATTTGGTGCAGTCTGCTTTAAATTACCAAACATAGCAGGGTGTCCTAACATCATAGCTACTTTACCCTGTCTGAATCCAGCCCAGTTTTTCATAAATTGAGTATCGTAAACCTTATCCTTCTTATAGGTGTCCACCATAAATTTAATAGCTTCTACTGATTTTGGATCATCAGCAAAGATATATTTACCCTTTTCATCTACCATCTTACCGCCGTATTGAGCTATCAAGGCTTGTACTTCCGGATTATAACCCTTTACTCCCCAGCCGGATTGAGTCATTTTGCCGTTTTGGGTCTTAGTGAGTTTTACAGCCCATTCACGGAGTTCGTCCCAGGTTTTAGGCCCTTTTTCAGCATCCAATCCTGCTTCTTTAAGAAGATCCTTGTTCCAGTACAGAACAATTGTTTGAGTATCTGTTGGAAGCCCATAATATTTTCCTTCATATTTAAGACCGTCTACAGCAGCAGGAATAAATTCGCTTGATATCTTTTCAGTAGATAATATTTTTTCATCTAATGGCTGAATTGAACCTGCTTTTGCAAGCCTTGGTATCATACCTGATTCTACCTGCATAACATCTGGTGCTGCGTCTGTTGCCAAGGTAGAAATCAATTTAGTGGAGTAGCTGTCTTCAGGAATAAATTCCATTTTAACTTCTATGTCCTTATTTTTCTCCATAAATTCCTTAGCCAGGTCCTGCATCATTTTGTCTCTGGCCTGACTGCTGTGCTGCCAATATGTAATAGTTGTCTTTTTTCCTCCTGATGACCCTGCTGATCCTGAAGCATCTCCTTTATTGCCACATCCCGCAGCAACCCCTCCTATCAGCATAACTGACAGCATTAGACCAATAATTTTCTTACCTTTCATAAATTCTTCCTCCTTAATTATTGTTTAAAATATTGCTTACATTTTAATTATTTATTTTATTAATGATTAAATTGACTGCTACTTTAAATCAATAAATTTATAAACTTCATGAGTAAATATCTCATGGGATATCCCTAACAATGCTGAATTGATTCCAAAGGATGAAAGTTTTAGTTCCGTAGTGCTGGAAAAGCTTTTTAAGGCTTTTTTATCTAAAATCTGCTTTAAACTATTTCTTATATCTTCTCCTCCTGATGAAAAAGCTCCACCTAAGATCACAAGCTGAGGATTAAAAATATTTACAATGTTTGATATAGTAGTTCCAAGAAGATTTATCTGCTCATCAATCACTATGCTGCAGGCAGGATCCTTTTCTAAATACAGCTTTATGATGTCTTCATATTTTAAACTGCTTATTTCTTCTACTCTGCTTTCCATACCTTTCTGCAGAATATCACTTAATCTTTTTTGAGCAGGAACTTTAGAAATCATAGTGCCCAGACATCCTCTATTTCCACATCGGCATAGCTCTCCCTGTGGATCAATTGTTAAGTGTCCAAGTTCAAAGCCCCCTTCAGGAAGTCTAAAAAGCTTTCCATTGTGTAAATAAGACATTCCTACGCCGTTATCTACAAGTATGTAAATAACATCCCGATATTTTTTGTCTATGCCAAAGTAATATTCTCCAAGAAGAAGTGCATCAGTATCCTTATATATATATATATTTCTATCTAAAACAGCTCTTATCACCTTTTTAACATCGAAATTCTCTATATGAAGGCTGGCTGAAAATATAATACTGCAGTTTTTATAGTCTATAAGGCCTGGAAAACTGATTCCTACCCCCTGAATTAACTCTGTATCATATTCAAAATTCTCCAAAGCGTTTTTTATTGATTCATTTAAAAGAAGTTCTAAACTGCTTTCATTATAAACAGATGAAATAATTTCTTTTTTATAGACTATTTCATTTGCTAAATTTATAATGCTTACCGAGGCTCCTTTAGGTGTTACATTTAAATTAATAGAAGATGCAGAGGATGGATTCAAGCCAAAAATCACCGGTGGACGTCCTCCGCTGGACTTTCCAACCCTTATTTCATGTATAAATCCAGCATCCATTAAATCTGCTGTAATAGCTGATATTGTTGTTGGACTCATCTTAGTTTTCTCGGTAAGATCAGTTCTTGATATTTCATTATGCTCTCTTATTATTCTTAGTACTGTTTGTCTGTTCAGATACTTAATGGTATCTTTATCAGCCTTTTTACTCAAAAAAACCCCTACTTTCTTTTGTCAGTGAAAAAAGTAATTAAATTATGATATCCTTTATGATTTTTCCCTTAGTATCCTTCATTAATGGCAACGATAACATTGCACAAGCAGTAGGAATCATGTCTATATTATAAGCTTTATCTTCATAAATCTTTCCTCTGCATACTTTTGGACCTTTAATTACACCAAAAACCTTTTGGCATTTTTCATGGATTGAATCATGCGAAGCATCTAATATAAAGTCCTTATTTATATCTAAATTAAAATGCATGAATTCCTTTGGTGAAATGAGAATATCCGCAAATTCTTCCTTTATACCCTTTTCTATCAGTTCCTCTTGGGTTAAGCATTTTTCTATATAATCTTCTGAATCCAGTTCCATTTTAAGCTCATCTAAATCTATGTCCTCATTAAAATACGTCTGGCACTGAATCCCAGTTCCAGCAATTATGACCTCATTCTTTTTTATATTCCCTGATACCCTGGAATTTTCGTCAATTAAAGTAACTTTTTCAAAACCCATATCATTTAACTTTTTTATAAGTTTTGGCAAGGAGCTCTTGCCTTTATAAGAAATCATTCCATGATCACTGGTTATTAAAAGAGTGGTTTTATCATAAACCCCTTTGGATTTTAATGCTTCTACAAGCTTTCCTATTTCATTGTCAATTTCCTTTAATCTTTCTACAACAGAGGATATTCTGTCATTTTCAGTAAGGGCTTTCTTTCTGCTGGGAGCATAACTTGTGTACTCAGGGTTATGGCCTAAGGCATCTAAATCATCTGCATAAAAAAATATAAACTCAGGCAGAGACTCAAAGACATATTCTCTTTCTCTGGACTTCACCGTTTTTCCTGAAATAATATCCTGAAGAAGTTGAAACCTTACCTTAAAATTTCCTCCTGGTTGAAAATATACAAATTTGTCATCATCAAAGCTGCAACCTTTATCCCTAAGTCCAAACTGCTGTATAGACACAAAAGGCTTATCAAGGGTGTTCAGAACTTCCCCTATAGTTTCCCCTTCATTATCATGATTACACTTAATCAGTTTTCCTTCTTTCTTATCAAAATATTGATAACAATTCCCTGTAAGATTGGAGTAGCCACCGGTTACTATAGAACTCTGCATAGGAAAGGTTATGGAAGGAATACCTGTATATAGATTTCTGAAAAATGTTCCTTCATTAATCAAACCATTTAAATTCGGAGTTCCATTTTCGTATTTATTTGCTAGATCATAATAGTACTTCCCGAACCCATCCAGATTAATATAAATAAAATAATCTTTTTCCGTTTTTATCACCACCTCAATTGTATAATTTTTAAACTTTATTCAACTTTTTAAGGCGACTGGAATAAGTGTGTAATCCTTATCATATTTTTATGGTAACCTTTAATATAAAAAAAGGCAATACCTTAATTAAAATTTAATATTTAATAGTGTAGTTTTTTCAGCAAACTTACATAAAATGTAACCGCCCCTGGGGTGCTTCCTTTTTAAGGAAGCACCCCAGGGGCGGTTACATTTTTTTACATCTTCTAAATTATATAATAGGCATATATTTTTCTCCCTTCTACTATGTAGAAGTAAGTTATATTTTTAATATCTGAAGAATGCTTATAAAAAATAGGCTTGTCCAAGTATTCTGATACCTTTATTAAGTCCTCCATAGACATAACCCTTATTATTACTTCCGATCCATCAACGGAGTCATCTCGTAGAGCCACCAGCTTATCCCCGCAGCTTTTTAATATCTTATAGGCTTTTTCTGCAGAAGGTTTTTCTCCTTTTTTAGGCAGGGTGAAAAATAGTAAATACAAAGCTAGTAAAAGTCCTGATAAAATTCCACAGGAGCTCATAATTATAAAATAATAAAATTTTGGATTTATAACCCGTACCTCTTTTTCAAGATTGCCTTCCTTCTGCTTAGACAGGTTACTGGTAATTTGAAAATACTTTTCATTAAGAGGCAGCTCCATTTTAGGAGCTAAATTTTCTCTGAATTTTCCTTCACTGCTGCTGCCTTCAATATTTATATTCCATATAACTGTAAGCTTACCTATAAAATTCATGCTGAAGGTTTTATCCGCCTGCTGAAGCAAAGCATTGTAGCTTTTTATATTAATTGGAAGTTCCCCTCTAAACTCTCCGCCTTCACCGCTGAAACTGAAATCAGTTTTAGGCTGAAGGGTAAATCTTCTGCTCCACAGGCTTTTACTGTTTTTGTCGTTGCTCAAAAAACCTTCAACTACAGCTATAACCTCGCACTCCCCTTTGATATCTACAACCTTATCTCCCTTAAAGTTATAAAATAAAGAGGTGTTAATTCGATCTACAAAGTCAGTTAGATAAACATTTCCTTCCCCAAGCACATTCTTTTCATAAATATTATTCGGAACAAGATTTACGCTGTAATTCACCAAAACTCCATGGTCATAACTCAATACTGATTCATTTTTATTGATATACTTATTTTTAAATATAGTGTTAATTAGAACAAAGACGCTTAAAGATACCGCTGTCAAAGAGATTATCAATAAAATCCTTCTGTTACTTTTGTTAATTGATTTTTTCTTCATGCCATCCTCCACACCATTTCCAGTTTTTACCTAAATATTATTATATATTTATTTTGAATTTTTTTCCATAAAAATAAGATAAATATTAAATCTTTCTATTGCTTTTTTCACATAAAGTACACAAATCTCAAATCCTTGATCTGTATCCTTCTTTATATAAGTACAGAAATATTGAACCTTTATCTTGATTTTTTTCATAAAAAAGAGCAGAAATATAAACCTCTGCTCTGTAAGTCATTTTAAATTATAGTAGTAATTAATATCCTGGATAATCCCTGATCATATTAATCATTATACTGATTAAAGCTTATTTCCAGTTTAAAATTAAGAGCCTTCTGCTTCATTTCATCAGGAGCTTTTTCATCCATTCTGATTATAATATAATCGTCCTTAATCCCCTTCTTTTCTATGTCTAAAGCTTTCTCCACAGGAACTCCCAGTAGAAAATATCCGCTGTTTTTAGGATTCATTGAGATATTTTTTAGCTCTTTTTCTATTGCTTTGTTGAAAATCTCCTGTAAATCTGAAAGAGGTCCTTTAAAATAGGCAGTTTTATCTATCTTCCCATCCCCCTGAGTATCTATAGATACCCCGCCTTCAAAGCTTAAATAGCTTAACAGGTTTTTATCACCTGAAAAATCCACCTTTACTTTTTCAAATTTAGCCGGAATAGTTCCGCTATTTATCCCCTTAATTTTAAACATCGCCCAGGATCCTGGATACATATTGTCCAGTGATAACTGAAGGTTATGAGGCTTTTCACTTTTATCAATGATACTCATGGAAGGGTTCACGTATTTAGATCCTCTTACTTCCAATCCTGTGTCATCCTCTGCAAATCTTACATCCAGCTCACCAGTTCGTATTATTCCCTGTATATTTAAATTATCACTCCAAGCTGCATATCCTACTCCTGACATCATAAGCGCAAGAGTCATGACAAGCAATAAAAATCTAATCTTTTTCATGCAGACCCATCTCCTTTGTTTTTAGAATTATTACGAGACAGCCATCACTTCTTCTTATAGTTCATTATTGCTGATTATGCTGTTTGAAATGAAGCCTTATTTCAAATTCTGCACTTTGATTTTTCAGGTTGTTTCCCGAAGTTGCTGATAATCCCATTATTACGCAGTTGTCCTTTTCCGGATTAAATCCTTTAATTCCTTCTTCATTTAAAATATCAGCAATTTCCTGCTTATTTTCTTCAGGTATGTCCATACATATGAAATCACCGGGCTGCATAACAGTACCTTTCAGCATTTTATTTAAATTCTCTTCAAGATCTTTTAAATAATATTTTTTCTTTAGACCATCCTTAAGATTTGGAAATGCGCCGAACTTTATTTTGCTGCCAGTACTGTTAGATTGGATATATCCCCCAGCTACCACCAACTTTTCCTTTAGCAAACTGTTGTCCTTATTAAATTTAACCTCTACCCTGTCAATTACCGCTGGTATGCTCCCTTTATTATCAAATCTTGCTGTGTACAGAAGCCCGTTTCCAGGATAAAGATTGTCAAGCTTCACATTTATAGTCTTACTGTTTTCAAGAGTTACAGAGGATTTCATGTACCCTCCATTTTCCTCTAGTTTTATATACTCAGGGTATATTATTGGCAATAAGGTTCCTTTGTCAACAAATTCTACATTTAATTCTCCTGTTTTTACTGTACTGTTTATCTTTAAATTATCTGTCCACGCTGCATATCCGGCTCCTATGAATATCACTCCTGCCATTAATGCTGACGCTATTACTTTAGATTTCTTCATATATCTACCCTCCATTTATATTTATCAATGTTAATTCAGATTTTCATACCTACTTAACATAATCTATTTATATTTACTTTAAAACAGCGAAGGCTTTACACCTCCGCCAGGGGAATTATTGGTTATGCTGTTTGAAATCCAGGGAGAAATTCATGGTAATAGTATCATTTTCATAAGCATCTGAAGCATCCTTATCAAGGATTATCTGCATATCGCTTATTTTTACTGTATCGCCGGGTTCCATTTTTAATGTGTAATTTTTCATAAGTCCGCCAACAGCTGCTGCATTTGAGTTAACAGGATAAGTTCCCTTTACTTTTCCGTCTTTATCTGCCCAAACTACGTTACCTTTAAGAACAAGCTTAGAAAGATCATTATTTTTAACTGATTTAGAATTTACGAGAATATTGTGAACTACAGCAGGTATAGTTCCGTTGTTTTCAAATTTTGCATTTAAGGTTTCGAAAGCACCTGGATATATATTATCGATAGTGAAGTCCAACTGCTTATCTACAAGAGTAACCTTATTGCTTACATAGCCCTTGTCATAATCGGTTATCTTCGCTTCTACAAATTTAACATTTAAATTACCTGTATTAACAGTACTGTTAATGTTTAATTTGTCTGTCCACCATGCATAGCCTGCTCCTACTGTTATAAGTCCAGCTACCACTGCAGCTGTTAAAGCTTTTACCTTTTTCATATGAAATCTCCTTTCAAAATAGAAAATAATTTTAATTCAAATTGCTGGGACTACTCCCCTAGCCAACTCACAATTAAAATTATATAAGCAGCGGAGACTCATTACTTCACTCTAAGGTATACTCTTTTATTCACTAAAGTTCACAGTTTTATGGTACTTTAGTTCTATATATCTGTAAATTTCTATATAATGTCTTATCAAATAGAAATGAAGTGATTAATTGCTTTGGTTTTATATGACAAAAAGTTCCCCAAACTTATAAATTTTGGAGAACTCATATAATCTTTATCGGTAAAATAAATCCTTTTAATTTAATATTAACTAGTCCGATCATTAGTGCAGATATTATTCCCATGTCAACATCTTTGAAAGTGATTATTAAGTTGTCCACAAATTGGACATGCATAATCAAATTGTCCATAAATCAGTAAAGTAATTGTTAACTTATGCAAGGATTTATACGCGACTCCTCAATCTTTCCACATGCTTGTGCAGGAAATTATGGCTTTTCCACACATTAAGAAGTGGAAATTAATTTATACACAATTAGCAACGTGATTGTTAACTTATCCACTTATCATTGCAGGAACTATTAACTTGTCCACAAATTAAACAGGAATAATCCTCTTGTACACAAATTAAAGAAACATTATCAAATTGTCCACTCATTTATTCAGAAACTATTAACTTCTCAAGATTCCCACACATGAATATAAAAAAACTCCATCTGCCAAGGATTTCACCAGACTTTATAAATCTCTTAAAGCCTTCTGAGGAAGCTCCCTTTTCCCTTATGTCATGAAATTCATTTGTTTAACGTTCTGCTATAGTTATCCTCTGCAATGCTTAGAACTCTACTCTTTCCCTTGGAACTTCATTCTTTTTGTCTCTCAGTAAAAGCGCTGGCAAGCCTGCTTTGGGAATAACCTTTATTACTTTACCTTTGATAGCCTCAGGAAGAATAAGTTCGCTATCCGGTGCCGAATTATTATCCCCCTTTGCCTTGTATTTTACAGCGCTATTTTCCTCTACAATGTCTATCATCCTGTGGAAAATATAGATATTCTCCTGCTTGTACTGCACTACATCCTTAAACTTAACTTCCTCAGATTTTATTTTTTTCACAATTACTATATCTCCGGGTTTTATCATAGGCATCATGCTTCCTGTAACTATTACAGAAGGATACACAGGGAATACCCCTACAAAAAACCATATTATCATCACGGAAAAAAATGAGGTAGCTATCCAACCTAAAGGCCTTTCTTTCTTTGAAAACTTTGCTTTTATCTCCTTAGATTCTTTTAAATAAGCGTACTGAAGGAACATAAAGCTGAAAATGGGAGCCAGGATTCCTATAATTGAGCTAGTTATCCACTTTAAATCTCCTAAAATAGGACTTAGGTACTGCAGACTCTGAACAATTCCGAGATAAAGGATGCTGAATTCAGCTCCTCCAAGCATTACTAAATAGGTACAAAACATATTTAAGGATATCTGAGGAAGTAGGTATTCTCCTGCAAATCTAATAATATCAAAACTTGTTTTTATAGAAAAAACTCTGGATAAAGGTATACTTATAAAAATAAATATAAAGGTGATTATAAAAATTCTATAATTAAATAAAATTTTTCCTCCCTTGCTTTTCCCATGATTATTTATTAAATAGCTTCTCGCATGTTCCCTTCCCATAAGAACTGAAAAAAATAAAAATAAATTTTGTATTATTCCAAAGGGACTGAGATTATAAGGACTTTTTCCAAATCCGTGAATTAAGCCGCCTACAATTTTTAAAGCAATATAAAATCCTCCTAAATATATAATCCAACTCCTTACAAATTTTTTATATCTGCTTTTCCCCATATAAACTGGTTTAGGAAGAAAAATCAGCATGAAAAATAGGGCAAGCCACATAAGGGGCTTACCCAAATATATATAATAAGCGTTTTTATTTATAGAAATCCATGGAGCATTATCAAAGATATATAAAAATATTAAGCTCATTAGTATTAAGCTGTCCGCAAGCCTTTTGTACATTAAACCCTCATCCCTTCCGATTATTAAATAAAGATTAATAGATATATAAGCAGGGATTTTCATGACTATATGACAATCCTCCTACTTATTAAATAATATTTAGTCTTCCATTGATTTAAAACTTTTTCAATAGTGGAGGATTTCAGATTTCTGATTAGCACACCACTGATTAAACACTGATTGAACAATAAAGCATTTCTGATTTGTATCCTACTGATTTAATAATATTTGAAAAATAGAGGATTTCAGTTTTTTCTTAGTATCCCCCTGTTTTAACGCTGTTTAGATAATAAATTATTTCAGATCTTTGATTAAAATTCATCTTGTTTAATATGCTGCTTACATGCTTTTTAACAGTACTTTCTGAAAGGAACAGCTTATGGGCGATATAGCTGTTGCTGTACCCTCTGCCCACTTCCAGCAGAATTTCCTTTTCTCTGTCAGTAAGACTTTTATTCAAAGCTTCTTTGGATGATTCCCTTCTATACCTCATTAAGGAGGGATCATAATACTTTTTCCCTCTCATCACCGATTTAACCGCATAGATTATATCCTCGGCAAAAGCATCCTTCAGCATATATCCTTGAACATTCAAAGCTTCTCCTTTCATAAAATCCATTTCGGAAATGTAGGAGGACAAAATTAAGTATTTTACGTCTCCATTTATATTTTTAGTATTTGTTATTATCTCCATTCCATCTTCATTTCCAAGCTTTAAATCCAGCATTACTAGATCTATAGCCTGTCTTCTTATAGCTTCTAAAGCTTCCCCTATGCTTGCGGACTCATATACATTAAATTTTTCTTCCTCCACAGAAAGCATGGACATTATTCCTTTTCTCACCATAGGATGATCGTCCACTACCAATAAATTCATAGGTATCCTCCTTGATATTCTTAAAAAAGTGATTTTTTCATACAGCTGCATTATCAATTTTTTGTTTTTATAATACTTTGTAATTAAGATTTACGGGATTTCTATCAAAATAAAATACCCCGCTTTAACGGAACACTTCAATTATATGGATTTTATCAGAATCTGAAGCTATTATTTTATAAGGATTGACAGTAAGATATGCAGGTTGGAATCTTATTTGGTAGATTAATGTTTATGATGGTTTCACAGGAATTGCTGTCTATATTAACTCTGCCTCCTAGAAATTCCACCATGTTATATATGTTCTCTAACCCCAATCCTTTGGACTTATCCTTTAAAGCACCCTGTAAATGAAATCCCCTTCCGTTGTCCTTTATAATTAAAATTGTATTTTCCCTAAACATATTTAAATTAATTTGAAGCAAATCCGCTTGTCCATGTCTTATTGCATTACTTACCCCTTCTGATATTATCCTATAGACTGCATTTTTTGCCTGAACTATCATAAACTCATCACTTCCCTGGGGAATAAAGTTTATTTTTACCTTATGAAGCTTGGATACACTATATATGTATTCATGCAAATCCTTCATAAACATGTTTTCTCCAAACTTTCTCCAGCTTAATCCATAAACAGCCTCCCTAAGCTCTTTTGTACATTCAGAAAGACTTTTTCCTATGAAATTAAGTTCCTCCACAAGTCCCTTGCTTTCCTCAGGGAGCTTTTTTTTCACCCATTGAATGGAGCAGGAAATGGAAAAAAGCTTCTGACATACTCCATCGTGAATTTCCTCTGCAATCCTGTTTTTTTCCTGACTTAATATGAGGTGGTTATTTATCTTCTCTAAATTTATTTTTTCCAATACCAAGCTGCAGATTTCGCACAATAGATTTAGTTGAAGCAGTGAGTTTTCATAATCTTCCTTAAGATGAAATTTGTTATTTATCAAGCTTTTTTCTCTTCGAAAGCCTAAAAATCCATACTGATTTTGAGAAGTGGAAATAAAGGAACAGATTATCTCACTCTCACCGAGGCTGAATATCTGTCCATCATTCTGACGGTTTTTATCAAAATATCTTCGCTTTATATCAGCAAGAAGCTTATCCTTATTAATGTCATCTGATAAGCAATGAAATACCTCAGTATTTCCATCTATAAAGAGATATAAAAATATACTGCTGCTTTTAATTATCCTGTGAGAATATTCCATTATTATTTTTAATGCACTGTGGATGCTGCTTTCATGGTTTAGATAGTTAACAGCCTTATACAACGACATGAGATGTTCTACTGAGGATTTTATTTTACAGTTTGCTTCAATTAATTCATTGTTTGCTGAAAGGATGCTTTTTCTCTCTCTGGCTAAATGCTTTAAAAGTGTTAAAAGCTCGTAGGCTGCTGCGGTTATTAACAGATATGCAAGAATGAAGTTATACTCCTCTTTGATTATTTCTAAAAGGCTTATAAACCTTCCCCTTGAAAAATAAGAATATATTTCAGAGGAAAATAATACATACAATGCTGCTATAGCTCCGGTGTAATATATGTTAAGATAATTTATTGTTATTAAAAGGGTGTTAAAAGAATGCCATATATAAGGGCTCGTTAAGCCTCCTGTAGGAATCAATATAAATACATTTCCTAGAATGTCCAAGCATGACAGCACTATTACGATACTCTTATTTTCTTTACTTTTTGCAAAGAGTTCATTCATGATAACAGATGCCGACGCCATTAGAACAATAACAAAAAGCTTGTTCTTGAAAGAGGTTCCCAAATCGCTTATTAGATAAAAAATACTGGAAACCAACAGAGAAAAGTATCTGTAAATATAAATCAGAGCAGATTCCTTATCTAGTTTTTTAAAGGCTGAGATATTCTCTGCAATGCTGTGAAGCAAGTTATCACCACCTTAAATGAATATAAACCTTCAGTTTTTTATGAGATAAACTCAGGTAATTACCTCTTTATCCATACCTTTTCAGTTACAACAGAATTTATTGATTTTAATCACTATCTCCCCAGCCTCTTATTAAGAAACAGAATAAAGCCTACAATTATAAGTATTCCTCCGGCAATCATCATGTATCTGGTGTTAATTATTCCTCCGGTTTGGGTTAAATTGCCGGATTCACTGCTTTGAATTTTTGCATTTTCTCCTATGAGGTTAGTTAAAATATTAAACATATATACCTTATCCATCGCTTCGTTGTTCGTCATTTCCTTCATAGAAAGCTCCATTACAAGCTTTATTTTATCTCTTCCTTTGATGTCTAGATTTTCTGGCTTAATATCCACTTTTAAAAAATCCTCAGCACTTCCACTAAATAGCTCTATGTTTTCTGCATAAAACTTTATATGAACATTGTCCATAAACTCTCTATAACCTGAATTACTGAGCTTACCATTTTCATTTAAATATTTAATTCCATCTTTCTCCGCTGATATCTGTAAATGGAGAGAATCTGAAAAAACTCTGTTTTTATCAGCCCCACTCCCCTGAATCAAATTTCCTCCAACCTTTAAGCTTTTAATGCTGCAGGTAAAATCATTATTGTTAACTATATAAAATTCCTTAACCATATTACTGCCAGGGCACAAATATTCATCATCTTTGAAAAGAGATTCATTAATTTGCCCACTTTCATTTAAGAAATAAACTTTAGAACTTACTTCTTCAGCCTTTACTCCTATAGATAAATTCATGATTATGAACATTGCTATAAACAGTGCTTCAATGAACAGCCTCTTAAATGGTTTACTTATTTTCTTTGGTGTGCATATTTTCTTCGTTTCATGTATTTTCTTTGATTTGCATATTTTCTTCATTTCAAACACCTTATCTAATTATTTTTACCTTAAAATATATGCCATAGAAATTAATTAAAATGTCTTAATACTCCTGAAAAATAAAAACTCTTAGTTCTTCAGAAAAATAAAAAGCCACCCAAGTAAATATATACTAAATGGGTGGATTCACTACTAGCTCCTTATATTCCAAGTGACCATATTTAGAACATAATTCATCGCTCCATAAGCAAATTTATTTTACATTATTTTCCAACTTAATTAATATTATACTAATATTAATTTGTTTTTTCTATAATATCAGTAATACATATTCCTACTAATTAAATCCTTTCTCAACTAATTATTTTTCATACACATAAAGTTTTTTCCCTTTTGCTTTGATTCTCCTCTATTTATGTCGGATTTTACAGTAAATGGGGCTACCCCTGGGGTGCTTCCTTAAAAA
>NZ_CCXI01000116.1 GCF_000820705.1 Clostridium polynesiense
CTCCTCTATTTATGTCGGATTTTACAGTAATGGGGCTACCCCTGGGGTGCTTCCTTAAAAAGGAAGCACCCCAGGGGTAGCCCCATTTATTACCATATCATACCAATGAATTCTCTTTTTTGGCCCTCAACATTTTCATATATATCACTATAAGCTCGTCCAAACATTCGCTAATCATTAATCTTGCTTCCTCTTCATCCGATGTTATGCTTACCTCATTAAGTAAATTTCTAAGTTCAGAAATATACTTATCTAACTGTACCAACTCAATATCTACATCTTTCATGTTAACCTCCGATATCTTCTACCATAATTGCTCAATACTACCTTTATAACTGTAGTTATAAAGCCTGCTGGAAATTCACCCATATTAAATTCATTCCTTACACCTAATAGGCTTTATCTGCAATATAAAAAACAGCTCTAATATCTTTCTGAACTATCTCTTCCTGTATAGGTATAAGTTTATAATCTGAAGTAATTTGAATTAAATTATCTTCATAGTTTATTCCGTAATTATTAATTTGAAATCTTATTTTAGAACATATTTCCTCTGCCAATTCCTTTGTTACAGTATTCAGCACTATTAAGAAGATACCCTTCCTCAATGTACCGGACCAATTCATCTCAGACTTTAAATTATCTGTAATGATCTTTGAAGTTTCCTTTAAGACTAAATCCCCAGCTGCATTTCCATATTTACAAATAATGTCTTCATAGTTAGTAACTTTGCATGCAGCTAAAGAAATAGGAATATTATTTATATGATTAAAATAGATATCTACCGGTAACCTTTCTTTGATGTAGCTTCTATTATAAATCCCAGTAAGCTTATCCATTATGATACTATCATTAAGCCTTTTAGTTAATGATCCTACTTTAAGATAACAATTTTCGGTTTTAAATTCTTTGCTATGAGTTATGTCTCTTATTAACTCCACTACATAATTTTTACCTTTGAGGTTTAAAGGTGAAGACGTAATGAAATACAATCTACCATTGCTCATCTCTAGCTTTACAGCATTGTCTCCCTCTATAATAGCTCTGGCAGCGGTACAGTTTGAACATATTTCTCCTTTATCCCAAAATTCGTAGCATCGGACCTCTTCTCTTTGATGCTCCAAATCCCCGCAAATAACTCTTTTTTCAAATGGATCTACAATGCGAATAAAATCATAGAGCCCTTTAATTCCAGAAATCTTTTCTATAGCTCCATTCCATATATCCATTTATTATCACTCCCATACCCCTTACTATTAGTGATTTTCTAACCCTCTCTACCTTATTAAAATAATTAGATGACATTTCAACATTAAGTAATCTATATAGAATTTTACAGTATTCTCCATATACATGCAATGTAATTCCATTATTTAGTTATTAATTTTATAATTTGGATATAGGAAATAAATGTAATCACCCCAGGGGTGGTTCCATGAAATGGAACCTCCCCTGGGGTGATTACATTTACTGTAAGTTTTTATTTTCTGTTACCGCCGCCTACTTGGTAAGCTGATGTAAAAGTTCCTGCTTTATTGCTTTGGAAGGTTAGGGTATTATTCTGAGGTTCGAAAACACCTCCAAGCAAACTCCAATGGCTGTTAGCAGTTTCTAATACATATCCATCTAATGATTTTTTCCCGTTTAAAATGTTTCCTTTAATATCTTCTGGGCTGAGTTTAAACTTAATAGTAAGCTTTTCATTATTTCTAAGCTCTACTATATCTTTAATAGTGTTCTTTTGTATATCTGTAACCTTTATAACAATATCCTTCATATTTCCTACATGCTTAAGCTTAGGGAACTTTATTTTGCTTAAGGATTTTTGAGTTTCAGTATCTAAGTCTTTTATAGAAATATTCAATATGGTCTTGTCCATATCAAGATTGCTTAGGCTTATCCCTGCTGCTGGAAGTTCTGTCACAGTATCCTCAATATTCATGGAGAAGATTATTCCCTTTTCTGCCGCAGCTCCCACTATATCCATAGAAAGCTCCATATTGTTTATTAAAGAATCAGATTGAGGAAGAACTAATTTTTTATCCTTTGATGATCCTGCTTTTTCAATCATTTCCATAAGCTGAATTTTACTTATTCCAGGAGCAGCTAATTTGGAGTTTTGGAAAGTTGCTGCTGCAAGCTTTAATTCTTCAAGAGCACTGTCTACCTCCTGCTGAAGAGCTTCTGCCTTATTAAATACTGCTTCAGCTTCTGCCAACTCTTTTTCTAATGCTGCTGCAGCTTCCACAGGATATTTTCCTACTTCCACTCCTATTACTGAATTTTTATAAATTTCTGCTGTTAAGTAAATCTGCTTCTTCAAATCATCTTTATTCACCAGTATTTTATCTGTAACATTTATCTTATAGAATCTTACTCCTTTAGATAAATAAATGTTATCATCATTGCCAACAGTGAAAATTGAAGTATTTTCTATAAATTTGGACTCTAGGGTTTCAGGATTTATAATTGTAAGCTTACTTCCTAAATTTGCATATAGGAAACCATCCTTAGACCACTTCATGTATACCGGTCTCCACTTTCCATAGTTATCAACTTCAGGATATATATTCTTATATTTAACTACCTTCATAGTATTTGTATCCATAGCAAATATAAATCCATTTGCAGCTCCCCATAACAAACCATCAGGTCCTATGGTTAATCCCCCTATCATAGGTACATTATTTAATCCGGGAAGGTTCAAATCTAATTCCTGAAGCTTTTCTCCTTTAACTGCATCCCAAACAAATATCTTAGCTCTGCTTGTAATTGGCTCTATTCCTAATCCTCCTGATATAGAGGTAGAACCATATACCTTACCATCCTTATAAGCAAGTCCAACTATACTTTGATCCTGTACCACATTTCTGTGTATCTGCCATGTTTTATTTATAGTATCATAAATAGATAAAGCGCCTCCATGCTGTCCATAACCCGGTACAGTACCTACAAAGAGTTTATTATCTCCTGTCTCCATGGCAAAAGGCCTATCCTGTTCATTTTCAAGATTCTTTATCTTTACAGGCTTGGCTCCTTTTGTTGTTATATCCATTTCATAAATTTCTGCTTTAGGATATACTCCGAAATACATCTTATCTCCAAGTCCAACCATTCCTTCAACCTGACCTATAGGGAAAGAATAGCTTTCACCGGTTTCCGGATTATACTGGATTCCCTGACTTCCCATATATCCGCTTATATATATTTTCCCTTGAGAATCTTTTTCCACGGATTGTATGGCATTAGCCTGTGCCTCTACTAAAGTAGGGGTACTTCCCTTTTTGCCTGTTTTAAAGTCTATTAAAGTAAAGTTTCCTCCATAATTTAAGGCTACAAAGGTATTGTCACCAAATTCACTATCATTCTTAAGGTTTATCAATGCACTGTTTCTCAGTGAAGCATCAAAAGGCATAACCTTCTCAATCGCCTTTGATTCTAAATTAAAGCTGTATAGGTTTCCGTCCTTATTTGAGTAATACACTTTACCATCAACTTCACCACTGGTAGCTACTAATCCTCTAACATTAGGAAGAACATCATCAGTCCACTGCTGTTTATCCATATCATAAACTAAGGAAATAAGAGGTCCGTTAAAGAATACGAATAGATAATTTCTAACTACGGTAACACCGTATACAAATCCCATACTGTTATACTTTCCTTTATATTCGGGTCTGTCAGTTGGTCCTGGAATTTCAATCCTAACCTTTTCCCCGGTTTCAGGATTTATCTTCCATATCCTTCCGTTAAGAGAACCTGTACCTGCATACACATGTCCCTTATAATATGCTATAGACCTTATATAATCTTCAGGCTTTCCATCATCTCCTGGAGCTGTACCATCATCAACTCGTCCATAGTCTGTGAATTTGTTTGCTGCAGGATCGTATTTAAACAGAGTTCCTGTAGGAAATCCTCCTCCATACACATTAACCCCATCGGTGGTTAACGCCCATAAACTTGATACTCCAGGAGTTGGAACTCCTAAATCTACTACCTTGTTCTCTTGTGGAGAATATTTAAAAAGCTTATTAGCTGAACCTATATAAACACTTCCATCATCGGTTTTTACATGAGTCCACGCACTAGAGGTTCCTTCCAGAGGAAAAGATTTTAGTGGAACCTTATTATCTAAATCCACCACATTAAACATAGCGGGAACTCCTGAGCTAGAACTACCTGAAACTGTAGTATAGGCTACATTGTTTCCATTTTCTGTTCCATATACCGCATCCAGTGTCTGAACAGCCTGAATAGGAGTGCTTATATACTGAAGATTACTGAAATCTTTCGGTATACCTTCCGCTGCTTTAACTCCTTCGCCGGAAGCTGTAGTTATGAATGAAGCTGCAAAAAATACTGTCAACAATCTGCTTAGATGTTTTTTGAATAAAGAACTTTTCATTTTATACCTCCTATAAATTTTATAAACCCCTGAAAAGGTAAACCTTTACACCTATTTAAAGCATATCAATACACATAGAATAAGTATTTGGTTTAATTTTAGATTTAATTTGTCTTAAATTTTTATAAAAAATATATGTGTAAATAAAAGGGAGTACCCCTGGGGCGCTTACATTTAATGTAAGCACCCCAGGGGTACTCCCTTTTATTCCCTTTAATCCTTTTTACCTTGAACACCTTCTAAGCTTTTCCAAAAAAGCTCTCCCTTTGGAGGTTATCTTGGTACCTTGCTTTGTACTTCCTATATTTACCAATTCAAGTTCCTCCAGTTCTGTAAGCACTCTTCTAATGATATTTATAGTTGCAGGTATCCCTTTTTCACATAGACACTCCTCAAGGTAGGCTCTGCTTGCCCTTTTATATTGAAGTTCTGCAAGATACAGCTGATTTAAAATTTCCTGAATAAGATTTATGTTATCATGATTTTCTATGAAGTTTACTATATCCTCATCGCACTGTTCCTGCTTATGCCCTGCTTCTATGGATTCTAAAATATCTATCGGCAGATCCTCTGCTTGTACACATTCATCCTCTACTATTTCAACGGTATATTGTATAAGATTTTGAAGTTCTCTGACATTTCCAGGCCAGTTATACTCCATTATGAGATCAAAGGCTTCTTTTGAAAAGCACTTCTTTTTATAAAGGGTTTTATTATAATACCTTATGATTTCAGGAATGTCCTCTTTTCTTTCTCTTAAAGAAGGAACCTTTATAGTAATGGTATTTAGCCTATAGTATAAATCCCTTCTGAATAAATTATCATTTATCATACTTTTAAGGTCTCTATTTGTAGCGGCAATAACCCTTACATCTATAGAAATAGGACTTATCCCTCCTACTCTAAGTACTTCCTTTTCCTGAATCACTCTAAGAAGCTTTGCCTGAAGGCTTAATGGAGCATCTCCAATTTCATCAAGAAATATTGTCCCCATATGTGCTAATTCGAAGAGTCCCGGCTTGCCGCCCTTTTTTGCTCCTGTGAAGGCTCCATCCTCATACCCAAAAAGCTCACTTTCAATAAGACCTTCAGAAAGAGCGGCAAAGTTTGCTGCCACAAAGGGGCCATTGCTTCTTAGGGAATTTCTGTGAATAGCTTGGGCAAAAAGCTCCTTACCTGTTCCATTTTCTCCAAGTAAAAGCACAGATAAATCAGTTTTCGCTGCTTTTTTTGAAATATCTGTAGCACTCTTTATAGGCTTGCTGGATCCTATGATATCGCAAAAATCATACCTTGCAACATTACCTTTTATACTTAGCTTTTTCCTTATTTCCTTTTCTATATCCTGGATGTCTGATACATAGCTGAAGCTTATTACCTTTCCTGTTATCTTATCATCGCTTTTTAAATAATTCTTATGGAGGATAATATCCTTATTATTAATTTTAAAAACTTCACTGGTTTTATTTTCGTAGCTTTTAATAAAATCCAGTATCTCTTTATCATTTATGTACTTAGAGATATTATCTCCTATAATCATGCTTTTACGGCAGTTTAAAAACTTCTCCAATACATTATTTTTAAAGGTTATGTTATACTGCCAGTCAATAGCTAATATTCCATCGGTAGAGGCATCTAAAACCCCTATAAGGGTGGATCTCAAATCACTTATTTTCCTATTTAAGGATATAATCACCTTAAGGTATCTCATGGTGAATAAGTTAATTCTCTCTATGGGTAAATCCAAATGGAGAAGAATCCTCACTATAGTGGAAATATCTATGATTTTATTGCCTAAATCAATTACGTTATCTATTTCTTCAGGCACATAATGAGAAGTCCCTGCAGCAATTGCAAAATCCGATTTGGATATCAATTCTTCAGCACGGTGACAACCCGGAGCATAAGGAATATAATTTATTTTATTTAACCCAAGCTCCTTTAAGAGGTCTATGGTTTCTTGAGCAGAATGCAGTATATTGCTTACTACCAAAGCGTTCTTCCCACTGTCCATACTTAGTATTTTATTGAGTTCTAAAAGGTTTATACTTCTCACAATATTTATTACTTCCACATTAAGAGGCGCTTTACTTTTAACCTCATCATACAACGCGGGACTTGCTGATAATATTAAGTCAAATCCAAGATAGCTTTCAGCCCCGTCCTTTAAACTCAGCAGAACTATTTCAACATCCTTTTCGAATATCGCTTCTAATTGCTTTTTATAGCTTAAATTAATTTTTTCATCTCCTGATACAATTGCAATTCTGCTTCTAAACATTAAATCCCTCCCATCCCCCTTAAAAATTGTACTTAACTGATATATTATTCTTTTTACTATTAAAACAAGAACCAATAAATTATACCCAATTATTATTAATATATATTATACCTCTCAAATAAGCCTCATTGTACCTTTCATTTTATATTTAAAAGACATAACCTCAAAAAGTTATGTCCTTTAGATATTCTTCACATTCTAATAGGGAATAAACAACTCTATTCCTTGCTCTTACAAGTCCTGTCACAAGAAACTTCCTTTCCTCTGCATTTAAGGACTTAATCTTTAATATATCTGCCAAAAGAGGAACAGGGGGCATCAATACCGACTGATCATGATTAAATTCTTCCCTCTTTGTATAATTAATTCTGATTAATTTCCTTTGAACCTTAATAATAGCGTTATTTATAACCTCAGCCTTTTCCTTGCAGCTTTTAATCTCATCCGCACTTTTATAAAAATTTTCTAAAGCTTCACTAAGGCTTCTTATTCCTTCAAATACCGGAGAAAAGTTAAAAAGCCCCTGTGAAAAATCCTCATACTGCCTAACATACTTTTCCATAGACTGAAGCATTGTCCTTATGTCTATAGGAAGAATGGGAGAATGGCACAATTTTAACAGAGCCGCCAGATACAGCTTTATATCCCGCATAAAGTTTTTTTCATCTACCACTCTCATATCATCTTTTTCAGTATGCCATTCAATATTTCCTCCTGAACCATATACCTCGTAATATCCCAGATCCTTTATTTTATCTTCTCCTATGGCAGAGCTCCTCATAAACATAGAAGTAATTCCTATATTATTAAAGGAGTAATCCCCTGCACGCAGCGGTCTTGCCCACTTAGGAGTAATTCCTGTAACCTCTTCCACTAAAGATCGGCAAAAATCATCCACATCCTCAGTCCACATTATATTTTCATAGGTATCAGCATCCTTGCAGCCTGGTGACTCGCAATTTATTTGACACACACAATTTCTGTATAGCTCCATGGCATAATTATCTGCAAACCAGGTAGATCCTGCAAACCTTCCGTTGGAATGTCCCGGCCACCATGCTATCCATACCTTTCTTTTCATATATCCTGCATTTTGTTTTAAAACTCTGGCTATTTCCAGTAAAGCAGCATCTCCTAATGCATTATCTCCAATTCCGGCATACCAGGAATCTATATGTCCATGCAGCAGTATAAACTTGTCCGTATCGACTTTTCCTCCTATTTTAGCCAATACTAAAGGACACTTTTTCCAGCCCTCTACCAAGGAAGTTTTAATAGCAGCTCTTAACTTTTCCTTTTTCAACATATGTATAAGCTTTTTCCCCTGCTGACTGTTAATAGAAACCACAGGAATTCTTATGTTATTATTGAAGTCTTCTAACCCCGGCGAACCCCAAATTGAAGTACAGGTACATTGATGTATATCTTTACCTGGCTGAACAAAAATAGCTGCCACTCCCCCCTGAACAATGATATCATTTACCTTTACCGGAGAGGGCACTCCTTCACAAACTACTATTTTCCCTTTTGGGTTCTGTTCAAAATTCAGATTATATTCAAAACTATCTAAAGCATAAGGAGTAGGCACAGAAGCTGCAAATACCATTTCCCCATCAATCCACTTTTCTCCGGTAGACATGGAAAAAGCAGGTGTCTTCACCTTAATGTCCATTTCCTTTCCGATAATTTTAATCTCAGCTTTAACAGGATTACTCAAATAAAGCTCCGGCCAAAGGATTTCGTGATCAACACCAAAACTCCTCAGTCTTTCAGAAATATAATAAGCTGCAGTTTTCTCCTCTTCACTTCCTGAATGCCTATAAAGATCACTGAAGCGGTGAAGAAGTTTATCGGACTCCTCAAAATTCAATTGTTGTAAAATTTCCCTTTCCTCAGGCAGCAGCATAATACTCCTCCAATTAAATTCATATTTAACAAAACTACTATAGTTGTAAGTTTATTATCTTCTATTAAGATTCAATATTTTTATGTATTTCACTAATCATAATATTTATTTACCTTCAATAAAACCATTATATTCTTTCCACGGCATAAAACAACGACATTAATTTGCACTCAATAAAACTATAGCATTTGTATTAATTTCATTAAACTATAATATATTATAACTCAAATATTATATATTTTCCTTGAAAGACTTTTCTAAAAAATTGAATAAAGTATAGTAAAGCTGATAATAAGATAAATGTAAAGATCTAGAAAGCTAGACCTTTACATTCTGATAAATTTATATATTTTATATAAGGGATATATATTAAATCCTATATGTTTTTAAACCCAAACCTCTTCAAGTACTCTTAATATGTTTTCTCCTAACACTTTTTTAATATCTTCATCACTGTAATTATGCTTCACTAGCCACCTGAGGATATTTATTGATGCCTCAGTAGGATTTTCCAGTCCCTTTACATACTCTACCTCATCATAAGGTAAAGTTCCTTTATTCACCTTATCTATAGACAAGTTAGCAGTAAAGGCATGATGAAGACCTACATGATCTCCGTAAAGAGTGTCAGGCCCAAAAGCAACATGGTCAATACCAACTAAATCCTTTATATATTCAAAATGCTCCATAAAGGAATCTATATTATGAGCTAAATTGTTAGCAGTTAAGGTTGTGTGTGGAGCTGCCTCTATTCCTATAACTCCTCCTTTTGCCGCACAAGCCTTAAGAACCTCATCAGGTTTAAGTCTATTACTCTCCCAAAGAGCTCTGGCTCCGCAGTGGGATAAGAAAATTGGCTTTGTACTTGCTTCTATGACGTCCATAGTTGTCTTATCTCCCACGTGAGAACAATCTATTGCCATTCCTACCTTATTCATACGTTCAACAACCTTGTACCCCAGGGCAGTAAGACCCCCGTCATTTTTCTCCTTAAGCCCTGACCCTAAGGAATTAGATTCGCTGTAGGTTATTCCCATGAGCCTTACTCCAAAGCCATAAAGTATTTCCACACGATCAACTTCATTTTCCAGCATTGCTCCGCCCTCAATAGTTGGAATAAGCGCAAGCTTTCCTTCTCTGTGAGCTCTTCTTATATCTTCCACCTTTTCACATCTTATGATAAAATCCTGATGAGCTAAATCACATAATCTTAATCCTAAATCCTGAAGCACATCATTCCATTTCCATCCGTTTTTAGAGGAGATAGTACAGGTTCCATCCATAAGATTATCAAATATTCCATCTAAGTAGGACTTAGACAAAGATTCATAATCTGCAAGCTGTCTTCCCTCTCTGTTATATTCAAAAACCCTTGACATATCCTCAGGGAAAAATACCGGATGGTCATGAAGTGAAATAAAAATACATTTTTCAGCTAAATCAAGAACTCTTTTTTCCTCTTCCGCTGAAAGAGGTACATAATATTCTTCCACCCTGCCTATTCCCTTTGGAGTCTTAAATTCCACATAATCCTTTCCCTTTTCTAAATAATCATAAGCCTTATATCCGTCATATTTTTTGTTTAATCCCATGCTTATTCCTCCAGTTTGATTTTTCTATTATATAGGATATTCTTATATCCAGACTTCCTTTAAAGTCCTTATTATATTTCCTCCTAAGACCTTTCTGATATCCTCTTCACTGTAATTGTGCTTTACCAGCCATCTTATTATGTTGTGGGAGGCCTCTGTGGTATTTTCCAGACCCTTTACATAATCTACATAAGGAAAGGCATCCCCTTTAGTGTTTTCTCCAATAGACATATTACTGCTAAATAAGTTATGAAGTCCTACATGATCTCCATATAAACAGTCGGGACCAAAGGCAACATGATCTATCCCCGCCAGTTCTGCAATATACTCAAAATGCTCCATAAAGGATTCTATATCATGTCTGCAGTGCTTTTTAGTGATAGTGGTGTGCGGTGCAGCCTCGATGCCTATAACTCCGCCTCTTTCAGCACAGGCCTTAATTACATCGTCAGGCTTCAGTCTTTTCATGTTCCAAAGGCTTCTTGCTCCCACATGGGTTATAAAAACAGGCTTTTTACTTGTCCTTATAGTATCCATAGCAGTAACATCTCCGCAGTGGGAAACATCTATAGCCATACCTATTTTATTCATTCTTTCCACAGCTTCAGCACCGAAAGAGGTTAGTCCTCCATCGTACTTTTCCTTAAGTCCTGAACCTAAACTATTGGATTCACTATATGTAATCCCCATCATTCTTGCACCTAGTCCATATAAAATTTCTATCCTATCCAGTTCGTTTTCAATCATAGTAGCGCTTTCTAAGGATATAAACCAGGCTACTTTACCTTCAGCCTTGGCTTTATATATATCCTCTACGGAACTGCCTTTTATGAGAAAATCCTGATGGGCTATATCACAGGAGCGAATACCTATATCATGAATTACATCTGTCCACTTCCATCCTGCCTTTGAGCTTATAACGCAGGTTCCATCCATCATATTGTCAAAGACAGCATCCCAGGCTGAATGGGCTAATCCTTCAAAGGCAGTACATTCTCTGCCTTCCCTTTCATAATCCATAAGCTCTTTAACATCCTTAGGAGTTATACTGGGATGATCGTGGAGAGAAATCACAGGATGGTTAGCTATAATCCTCTTCACCTTTTTTTCCTGCTCTTCATTTAAAGGTATAAAATAAGGCTCCACCCTATTTAACTCATCTGAGAGCTCGAAGCTCTTATAGTCTTTGTTCTTATCCAGGTATTCATAGGATTTGTATCCTTTATAGCCTTCCTTCATAATCTACCTCCACCTAAAATTCAATTAATCCGGAGGAGATAGATTTTTTGTATATTCTTATTCTATCTCCCCCTAAAATCCACTAATCCATTCTATTTAGCTTTATAAACCTTAACTATATTTTTGGATTCCATTAATCCTACAAGTCCAGGAGTCAACTCAAAGCCTGCAAATTCTTTAGAATATCCGTAAGCATTAGTCTTAACCCAGCTGTTTAATGCAGGAATTTCCTTAACAAACTCCTTTTGGAATTCATCCATGATTTTTATACGTTTTTCATAATCAGTTTCCTTTGTTGATGCTTCAAGAAGCTGATCCATCTTTTCATTTTTATAGCACATAATATTTAAATCAGACTTTGAATGATAAACAGTGCTTAAGGAGGTATCAGGGTCATCTATTACTCCCCACTCAATAACATTCATATCAAAGTTTTTCTGTTTAACAACCTTATCTGTATATGTTGCAGGATCCACAGGTTTTAAATTTATTTTTATACCAGCCTTCTCTGCATTACTCTTAAATATATTTGCTATAGAGTCTACATTCATGGTAGTAGTACGGTAAATAAGCTCAAATTCAAGGTTTTTACCATCTTTTTCTCTAATTCCGTCATTATCTGAATCCTTATAACCTGCATCCTCTAGGGTTTTCTTTGCATCCTCAATACTGAATTCAGGGAACTTTATACCGGATTTATTTAAATCAGCATAAACCGGGGAAATTGGTCCCTCCATTTTTCTTGCTCCCCCCTGCATGGCGGTAGTGCAGATAGCATCTTTGTCTACTGTTTGTGCAATAGCCTTACGTACATTTACATCCTTTAAAAGCTCATTTTTATAGTTAAAAGAGAAATAACCATATCCTAAAGAGTCAGTCTTTATTACACCAAATCTGTCTGATGATGCTTCTAACTGTTTTTGTGCTGATACAGGCAGAGCTGACCCAGATACATTTACCTCTCCGTTTTTTATTGCTAATGTTAAAGCATTTGCATCTGGAAAAATCCTGAAGGTAACAGTTTCAAGGTATCCGCCTTTTCCACCATTGGCAAGAGGCCAATCCGGAACTCTTTCAAGGGTATAATATTCACCTTTTTTATATTCCTTTACTTTATAAGGTCCATAGCCTAAACCTTCAAATTTATAATTCATTGGATCATCAACTTTTTCGTAAATATGCTTTGGCATTATTGGTACCCAATAGCCAGCCTGCGTAAGAAAGTTTATAGTAGTATCTTTTAAATGATATTTTATAGTTGTTTTATCTACAATTTCAGTCTTTTCCACCGGTGCATACATATCTGCACCATAGCCTAGCTTTTTGTCCACAGTGTATTTTGCTGTAAATGCCAAATCCTCTGTGGTAAAAGGCTTTCCATCATGCCAGCTTAAACCGTCATGAATAGTTACAGTAAATACAGTAGAATCTTCATTAGCACTGTATTCTTTAATTATGTAAGGTACCTTGTTTCCTTTTTCGTCTGTAGTCATTAGTTTAGGAAGTACAGAGTCCATAACCGTAGAAGCATTCATATCGTTATTTGTCCAAGGAGCTAAATTATATGGGTCTCCTGTTAGTCCAACCACTAGATTTCCTCCTACCTGAGGCTTTGCACTGACATTTGCATCAGATGTTTCTCCTCCACCTCCGCAGCCTGTAAGCATGGTAACCGCTAACATAAGGCTTGTAGCCATAAGCGTAAATAAACGTTTCTTTTTCATTGAAATCTCCCCTTTTTATCTATTTTTTCTTAAAACTCTACCTGAATAAGGAAGTTTAAGCTCTCCCTTTAATAATGCTATCTCTCCGTTGACTATAACTGAATCCACTCCTTCAGCATGAGTAAGAGGTTTTCTGTAGTCTATCTCTTGAGGCGATGGGAAGCTGTATTTATCTATATCAAGTACAGTTATATCAGCAAAATATCCTTCTTTAAGTTCCCCTCTTTCTTTGATGCCAAAATGTCGTGCTACCATAGAGGTATTTCTTCTTATTATTTCTTCTACAGGGACTCCTTTTGATCTGTACATATTCATAAATATTGGGAATCCTCCATTTCTCTGAAGCTCATACCAATCATAAGGATCTTCTGGATCACCCATTATTTCATCTGTTCCTACACATACATAAGGATTTTTTACTATCTCTTCACAGTGTCCCTCCATAGGAAAATCTTCTCTGGAAGGTCCTCCAAGCCAAAAAACGTAATGTTTATCATCAGCAATCAAATCCAGCATGCATTCATCGGCATCCTGATTTCTTTCCTCTGCTATTTCCGCCACTGATTTACCTTCTAATGAAGGATCCTCCGATAAAATTATGTATTTATCTCTTTTGTCACCTGCAAATATAGTTGCATCCTGCTTTATAAGTTCTCTGCCTTCCTTAGTAGCCAGAGCTTTTTTGACACCCTCAGGTCCTCCTGCAAATAATTCATCAGATAATGCCATGATAAATTGGATAAGCCTTGGCTTGCTTGTACAGTGTCCAGTGCTTCTTGGAATGGTATCTATGAGTACCTTTTTAGTTTCCTCTGCAGCCTTCCTTGCTGCTTCAAAGGCTTCAGGACAAGTAGGCTTTAAATGAGATACTTGAAGCTTTACTCCGGACCTTTTACCCACTTCTAAAAACTCCTCTGTAGCCTCCTTTATTCCAATAGCGTGTCTAAGATGTGCAGCTGCCACTCCTTCATAATCATTTACTATCTTTGTTACCTTAACCAGTTCATCCATATCCGCATATCTACTTGGCACATAATCTAAACCGAAGGAAATCCCCCAGGCTCCCTGCTCCATATTGTGTCTGATAATCTTTTCTATTTTCTCCTCCTCTTCAGGAGTAGGCTTTCTGTCATAAGCTCCTCCCATAACAGACCATCTTATGGTTCCATGACCTAATAAGGTAACGAAGTTTAGGCTTGTACCGCTTTTTTCTGCAGCTTTTGCATATCCTTCAAAGTCCTCCCATTCAGGAAATCTTTCTTTATATTCATCTCTCTGCTTAGTGCTTAGAAGACCATTTCCCCAGTAATAATCCAAAATGTTTTTTCTTGGACCAGGAACAATGGAATGCCCGCAATTGCCATTTACAACAGTAGTTACACCTTGACGCAAGAAGAGCTCATACCCTCCCTTTATAAAGCACACCCACTCCTCATGAACATGAGGGTCAATATATCCCGGCATTACTACTTTCCCTTCAGCATGGATTTCCTGCCTTCCTGATTCCTCAATATGAGGGCTTATTCTTTTTATTCTGTCTCCCTGAATCGCCAGGTCTCCAATAAAGCCTTTTTTACCTGTTCCATCTACTATCAATCCATTTCTAATTATGATGTCATACATTTTTTTCACCTACTCTTCCCTTCCTTTTGGATTCAACGCTTCATTTATTCCATTTCCTAGGAAATTGAAGCAAGCAACATAAATCATGATAAAGAAGCTCGTAAAGAACCACCACCACCAGGGGTTTGGTGTATCTATTACCGCTCCGGCATCCCATGCCTTTTTCAGTATAGTTCCCCAGGACCAAACCGTTGGATCTCCTAAGCCTAAGAAACTTAAGCCTGATTCTGACAATACAGAGGTCGCCATTACCAGGGTCAAGTTAACAAGCACCGGTCCTGCAATGTTTATTAATATATGCTTAAAAAGGATCCCTGCTGTAGATATTCCTGAGCATTTTGCAGCCTCTATATACTGCATTTCAGAAACCTTCATTGTGGAGTTTCTGCATACCCTTGCAAGGGAAGGCCAGGAAAATAACCCTATCACCACAGCCACATTCGTTATAGATGAACCTACTATGGCAGCTATTATAATCATTAAAGGAAGTACCGGAAGGGTGAGAAAGATATCTATAATGCTATCTATCAAAGATCCTAAATACCCCTTAGCATATCCGGATATTAATCCTGCCGGTATTCCTATTAAAACTGATACAGCTACCGCTACCATGGATACGTAAAGTGAGGTTCTGGCTCCCCATACTACCTGAGCAAATATATCCAGTCCAAGACCATCTGTTCCAAAAAAATGTTCTGCTGAAGGTGAAAGCAGTATTTCCGGTCCATAACCTTTTGGATAGGGTGCAATAGAGGGTGCTAAAACTCCGAGAATGACTATAATAGAAACACCTAAAACCCCTGCCATAGCCATTTTGTTTTTCAAAAAAGCCTGTAAAAATGTTCTGTTCTCCATTTAATTACCTCCTAAATAGGTTTATAACCAAAACTAGCCTTCCAGCTTTATTCGTGGATCAAGCCACGCAATAACTAAGTCAGTGATTATATTCATTAAAACCACAGTAACAGCTAGTATTAAGAAAGCTCCCTGCAGCACCGGATAATCTAAAGCAGAAACAGAATCATAAATCAACCTTCCTACTCCAGGCCATGCATAGACGGTTTCTGTCATAACAGCCCCTCCTATCATTTTGCTGATATTTAGACCTATGATGGTTATAGTTGGAATAAGCGCATTTTTTAAGGCATGTATTCTTAAAACGTACTTATCATCCCATCCTTTTGATACCGCTGTTCTTATGTAGTCCTCCTTAAGTACATCTATAGTACTGTTTCTCGTATAAAGCATAATCGTAGCAATTTCTCCTATAAGCAGCGTAAGTGCAGGAAGAGCCACGTGCTTTGCCACATCTATGTAAAAATCCAATCCCTTGCCCGGAGGAGGGGTATAAGCACCTCCTGTAGGCAGCACCTTTAAGTAATATGCAAATATGTATAACAAAGCAAAGGATAAAAAGGGTATAAAAATCGATATTCCGAAAATTATAACGGTATTTGTAAATTTATCAAAAAATTTATTTCTTTTTTTAGCTGCTAATATTCCTAAGGGAATACCTATGATTAATGCTAATATAACCACCACTGTCAAAAGCAGCATAGTCCAAGGGAGTTTCTGCATTAAAACCGATGTAACCGGCTCTCTTGTCTTAAAGGATATCCCCATATCTCCCTTTAAAAGATCCTTCAAAAACACTATGTACTGTGTTCCTAAAGGCTTATCCAAACCAAATTCCGCCATCATTGCCTGCTGAGCCTCCGGCCCCAACTTAGGATCAACCAATAAATCTACAGGATTTGAAGGCATAAGTCTTATTATAAAAAATGTAATAGTTGCTGAAACAAATATTGTTAAAAGTCCCTTTAATACTCTTTTGGTTAAATACTTAGCCATTAATTTTCTCCTCCTTCCGTACATCATAATGATGACATCTTACAAAATGACCAGGCTCTACTTCTATTAATTCCGGATGTGAGGTTTTACATCTCTCACTGGCTTTAAAACATCTTGTGGCAAACCTACACCCACTGGGAGGGTTAAGTGGGCTAGGTATATCGCCATTCAAAATAATACGGTTTGTCTTTTTTCTAATAGTAGGCTCCGGTATTGCTGATACTAATGCCTCAGTATAAGGATGAAGAGTTTTCTCAAACAAGCTTTCTGTAGTGGCAAGCTCTACTACCTCTCCTAAATACATAACAAGTATTCTGTCACTTAGATATTTCACTACTGATAAATCATGACCTATAAATATATAAGTAAAATTGAATTTCTTTTTAAGCTCATTAAATAAATTAAGTATCTGAGCTTGTACTGATACATCTAAAGCAGACACAGCTTCATCACACACCAAAATCTTAGGCTTTAAAGCTATAGCTCTTGCTATACTTATTCTTTGGCGCTGTCCTCCGGAAAATTCATGAGGATATCTGTCATACATTTCTTTTTTCAGTCCTACAAGTTCTAAAAGTTCTTCTACGGTTTTACGAACGGACTTAGCATCTCCCGACACTTTATTTGCTAATAAAGGCTCAGCAATAGTATTCCCTATTTTAAATCTGGGATTTAAAGATGCATAAGGATCTTGAAACACCATCTGAAGCTCTCTTCTTATAGGTTTGAATTCTTTTCCTCTTATCTTTGATATATCCCTATCTTTGTATAAAACTTCGCCGGAGGTAGGTTTAAGAAGCTTAATCAGCACTCTTCCAAGGGTTGATTTACCTGAGCCTGATTCACCTACAACTCCTAAGGTTTCTCCTTTATATAAATCAAAGCTTACATCCTCTACAGCATGTACATAACTTTTCTTTGAGAAAATCCCACTGCTTACATCAAAATATTTTGTCAGATTCTTAACTTCTAAAATTTTATTTTCTTCATTTTCAATAATCCCCTTAACTTCAGTCAAAGTTCACTCCCCCTTTTCCAGCTTTGAAGCATTGCACATAATGCTTATCTCCTATCTGCACCAAAGGCGGCTCGCAGTTAGGACATTTTTCACCTGCAATCCTGCACCTTTCAGAAAATCTGCAGCCCTTTGAAAAATTCTTAATTATAGGTACATTCCCCGGTATGGTATATAGTTCATCTTTACTAGAGGATAGAGTAGGCATGGAAGCCATTAATCCTTTAGTGTAAGGATGGATAGGATTTTCAAATATATCCTCCAAAGTCCCCTTTTCTACCACCCTTCCTGCATACATCACCACTACCTCATCACATATTTCTGCCACCACGCCTAAGTTGTGAGTTATAAGCATAAGAGATCCTTTATCTTTAAGTTTCTGCATTAAATCTAAAACTTGAGCCTGAATGGTTACATCTAATGCTGTGGTTGGTTCATCAGCTATCAAAAGACTTGGACCGCATATCATAGCCATAGCTATCATTACACGCTGTCTCATCCCACCTGAAAATTCATGGGGATACTGAAGCATCCTCTTTTCAGGATTAGATATTCCAACCATTTCAAGCTGTTGAAAAGCTCGTTTCTTTATTTCCTCTTTTGACATTTTAGGATAATGTTTTTTTAGCACCTCAGATATTTGAAATCCTATGGTAAGCACAGGATTTAATGATGTCATAGGTTCTTGAAATATCATGGATATTTCCTTACCTCTAACGCTTTCCATAGATTTCTTTGTTCTGTTTATAAGGTTTTCCCCTTTATAATTTATCTCTCCTCCTTGAACCACCGCTGCCTCAGGAAGAAGCTGCATTATGGAAAGGCTTGTCATGCTTTTTCCGCATCCGGATTCTCCTACTATACCTAAGGCTTTTCCTTCCTCTATAGTAAAAGAAACCTTGTCTAGGAGATTATAAACATCACCATTATCGTCTCTAAAACCCATGCTGTAATTTTTAAATTCCAGTAAATTTGCCATATCACTCACCTCAAAATATAAAAATATAATTCCACAATTGTATTAATCTTAATCTTTGAAATTTCGATTTTAAGTTTCAACCTGTTAAGTATGTAAAATCTATAAAGGTTCGTTTATAAACATTTGATTTACAAAGCTTTAATTAATAAAATTTAGTTGTGCAATAATTTGATTTTCAAAATCTTTATCATTAAATCTTATTAAATCTTCCTCTTTTCTCACTGTTCGCTTCATTTCTTCCATATTTAGAATTCCGGATGTTTTATTAAAATCAAAGCCTTAGTCTATCCTCTACAACATCAAACTGTTTAATTAAACAACTTAGGAAGCAATCCTGATTATGAAAAAACGGTACTCATAAGCCTAATTATTTAACTCAATAATTTAGCAAAGTGAAGCGTTAGATTGAATATAAAGCAAATAACGTGCCAAAATTCTGTTAAACTAAATTAATAATATTCACGGATTATTTTAAATTATTTAACAATTGATACTGTTTACATAATTTAATATGTTAACTGGTGATTTTAATCTTATTTAATCCATGTATTATTGGGTTTGTTTAGGTGCTTTTAAGTTATTTTAAAAGCACCTAATTTAGAGTATGGTATCTAATGATGCTAAGGAGATTTATGGAGTAAAATGTAACTACCCCTGGGGTGCTTCCAGTTTAATGGAAGCACCCCAGGGGTAGTTACATTTTTTTACACTTTTTAAATACCCTTGCATATTATCATAGCAATACTATACAATCAAATATGATATAATCACTTTTATTGCTTTTAAAAGAAGCTTACTACTTATAAAGATGAGTATTAAATTTACTATAATGCCTAATTTAGGATGCTTACATTATTAGGAGGCGTTAAAATGGATGAAAATATTACAAAACCAATTTATCAGCAAATTGCCATTGATATAGCAGGAAGAATTGCTTCCGGAGAACTTCAAGTAGGAAGAAAAATTCACGGAAGATCTACCCTGGCAGGACAATATAAGGTTTCACCGGAAACCATAAGAAGGTCTGTAAAGCTTCTCGAAGATATGAAAATAGTAGAGGTAACTCCCGGCAGCGGAATAACAGTAAAATCCAAAGATGAGGCTTTTAAATTTATAAACAAGTTTCAAAACATCTCATCCATGACCTCTTTAAAAAAAGATATCTGGAAGCTTTTAGAAGAAAAAAACAAGCTTGATAGAGAACTGAAAAGCTGTATAGACAAATTTATTGACTACTCTGAACGCTTTAAGCACAGCAATCCCTTCGCACCTATAGAAGTGGAAATTCCCCATAACTCCCATATAATCGGCAAAACCATTGGAGAATCAAACTTCTGGCATAATACCGGGGTTACAATCATAGCTATAAAAAAGGATAATAACATAATACTATCCCCAGGTCCTTATGCAGACTTTCAGGCTGAAGATATACTGGTTATGGTAGGCGACGAAAATGCTCTTGAAAGGGTTACCAAATATCTTAACGACAGCTATTAATGCATAGAACAATGTAAAAATTAAATAATAAAAATATAAGGCATGTCCTGAATACATTAATATACAATACATCTCTTTATTAGAGGATCAGACATTTTTTTGCAAAATAATGTCCTGGGTATATTAATATTCCAAGCATGCCTTTTTGATTTTAATAAAACATCTTTAAACAGAACCCTTAAAACTAAATACTATACTCTTTTTTTAGCACCATCTTTTCAGCTTAGGAAGTGTGTTCTGTAACATCTTTCGTGCATCCTCTTCCTTCATACCGCTATTTACCATATGAGGAACACAGGTTTCCATCATTTCCTGCATAGTGACGTCCTCCAGGAACTCTCCATCTTTATAGCAGTATACGCAGTAATCTTCGCTGGAAGATCCATCATTGTTTGTCCCCCTTAAGGTAACGTCTTCCATAGGCATTGAACAGCTTTGACAAAGGTTATTCATTTATTTTCCTCCTTTATAATGAATGTTTTGTTTAAATTAATTATAAAAGAGTAAATAGGACACCTGGTTGTCTTATTTAAAAGCAGAATCAAAAAATTTATATATATTTTCCATAAATTCTTGAAGCCTTATTTTTTATTACCTCTCTTATATGATATGGCTCCAGTATTTCCACGTTATCCCCAAAGCTTAAAATCATTTCATAAATCCACTCATCCTCAGGGAATTCCGCAGTTACATAAATAAATCCGTCATCATTAAATTGTAAATCCTCAATTTCAAAATAATTATCCAGTCTGCTTAATGCTTTAGAGTTGAATTTCAAAAGAATTTTCACCTTTTCTCTGGTGTCTTTGTAAAAATCAATGCTTTCAGGTATATTTTTAGGCTGAAATCTTTCCTCCAATTTAATAAGCTCTCTGATTCTCGATAGTTTAAATAATCTAAAATCCTCTCTAACTCTGCAGTATCCATACAAATACCAGCTGCTCACCTTTAATATAATAGATAAAGGTTCTATAATTCTCTGGGTGGATACTCCATTTATGTCTATATACAAAAATTCTACAGCATTTCTATTTTCTATAGAAGTCTTTAAAATATCTATTCTCCTCTTATTTTTATCATTGCTGCCCCAATAGCTTAAATCTATGATAAAATCAGACTTCTTCTTACCTTCATTATTTTTCTGCAGAAGCATAAGCTTTTCTGCTATGTTTTGAAAATCCTTATGATTATATGCCCTGCTTACCCCCTCAACCGCTGTGAGGAGAATATCTTTTTCGCTCTGTGTAAAGTAGCTTTTGCTGATAAGATAATCTTCCATCAATCCATAACCGCCATTTTTCCCTTTATAACTTACAACAGGAATCCCAGCGAAGCTTATCCTCTCAATATCTCTCTGTATAGTTTTAATGGACACCTCAAAGTACTCAGCAAGCTCTCCTGCAGTGACTCTTTTGTTATTGATCATCTTTATTACTATAGCTAAAAGCCTTTCTACCTTCATATTTCCCTCCGAGAAAACATATAATTTTAAAAATCTCGAATTTCCAAGGAATTTTCATATGTCTTTTTATATTTTATCTTCCTTGCTGTAATCTTTTTAAGTCTTATTAACAATGTTTATAAATCCTTTTAATTTTTGGACATTTATTCTATATTAACACAATTAATCCCCGTAAATCAGCTATAGCGCTCAAAAGCAAAGTTTACAAAACAGCAACTTAATGATATTATTAAGTTGTCGCTTATAATGATCGGAGCTTTTTAGTAGCAATTATGCGTTTATATATGACTATTCAAGGAGGAACAGATGGTAGAATTAAAAAATATTTCGAAAACTTTTAAAGAAAATATTATATTAAATAATATTAACCTTAAAATAAATAAAGGTGAGCTGGTAGTTCTTATAGGTCCCAGCGGCTGCGGTAAAACTACTACTTTAAAAATGATAAATAAGCTCATCCTGCCTTCCTCAGGAGAAATATTAATTAACGGCAAAAATATTTTAGAGGAAGATACTATAGAACTTCGCAGGAATATGGGTTATGTAATTCAGCAGACAGGACTTTTCCCTCACATGACCGTGGGAGAAAACATAGGGCTTATCCCCCATATACAGAAATGGCCTAAAGAACACATTATGGATAAAATTGTGGAACTTTTAAAACTGGTAGAAATGGAACCTGAAGAATATATGAACAGATACCCCGCAGAGCTTAGTGGAGGCCAGCAGCAGAGAATCGGAGTAGCCAGGGCTTTTGCTACCAACCCGGACATCATTCTTATGGACGAACCTTTCAGTGCCCTGGATCCTATCACAAGGAGCCAGTTACAAGACGAGCTATATAATCTTCAGCATGAATTGAAAAAAACAATCATCTTCGTTACTCATGATATGGACGAAGCTCTGAAGCTTGGAGATAGGATATGCATTATGAAGGACGGAGATATCCTTCAATATGATACTCCGGAAAATATACTAAAGAATCCTGCTAATGATTTTGTTGAAGAGTTTGTTGGAAAAAACAGGATATGGAATCAACCTGAGTTCATTAAAGCAAAAGATATTATGATTCCTGAACCGGTAAAAACCATTGGAAGCAGAACCCTTCTTCAAGGTTTGGAAATAATGAAAAACAATAAGGTAGATAGTATTTTAATAGTAAACAGGGAGCATAAGCTTCAAGGAATCGTCACATTGAAGCAATTAAGAAAAAACACAGAAATGAAATTGACTCTTTCTGAAATTATGGATACGGATTACCAAACGGTATCTATGGAAAACTCCCTAATAGATATTCTTAAAGTAATGAATGATTATCATTTAGGATATATCCCCGTTACAGATGATACAAAACGTTTGGTTGGGCTTATCACTAAAAACAGCCTGCTTTCAGTGATGTCCAGTCAATATTTAGATCAGGAGGTAGGTATTTAGTGAATTTTGCATCAGCGCTTAACACATTTTGGAACTTTGTTCTAAGTAGAAAAGAAGAAATTATAAAATTAATAGTTGAACATATAGAATTAACTTTCTTGGCAGTTTTGTTTTCTTTGTTAATAGGTATTCCTCTAGGAATACTTATCACCAGAATAAAAAAACTTGCCACACCAGTTCTCAGTATAGCAAGCATTATACAGGCTGTACCTAGTATGGCCCTTTTAGGTTTCCTTATTCCTGTACTAGGAATAGGCAGCAAACCTGCAATTGCAATGGTATTTTTATATTCACTGCTCCCCATTGTGAAAAACACCTATACGGGATTGATGAATATTAACCCTGATACTCTTGAAGCAGCTCAGGCTATAGGTCTAACCAAAGGACAGATATTGAAAATGATACAGATTCCTCTAGCTCTCCCTGTGATTATGACAGGAATCAGGATATCTGCAGTTACCGCTGTAGGACTTATGACTATTGCCGCCTTTATAGGTGCCGGAGGCTTAGGCTATATGGTGTTCTCAGGTGTACAGACAGTTAATAATAATATGATATTGGCAGGAGCTATACCATCCTGTATATTAGCATTGTTAATGGATTATGTTATAGGCAAAATAGAAACTATAGTAACTCCAAAGGGAATTAAAACTGCAGATGGAAAAATCAAAGTTGGGAAAGATGATAAAGTTCCCTTTAAAAAAGGTCCTGCAGGTAAAGTAATAGTAACAGTTTTAGCCATTGTTTTACTTTCCACTTCTGTATCAGTATATAGCAAGAAGGGATCTACTATTGTAGTTGCTTCAAAAAATTATAATGAACAGCTGATTTTAGGTAACATGATGGCAACCCTATTAGAAGAAAATACCAACTTAAATATTGAAAGAAGGATGAATCTCGGAGGAAGCAGTGTAACTTTTAACGCTGCTAAAGCTAAAGAGGTGGATATTTATGCGGAATATACCGGAGTTGCTCTGGTAAATATAATGAAGCACCAGGCCGTATCCGACCCTCAGGAGACCTATGACATAGTAAAGGATCACTTTGAAAAGAACTATGGCATAACCTGGCTGGAGCCCTTTGGTTTTAATAACACATATACTCTGGCAGTTAAGAAAGACCTTGCTTCTAAATATGACCTAAAAACTTTCTCTGATTTAACCAAAATATCCAGTGGACTGACACTAGCATGCACCATGGAGTTTGTTAATAGAGAAGACGGCTATGTGGGATTGAAAAATCAGTATAACATGCTCTTCAATGACGTAAAATCCATAGATGGTGGTTTGAGATACAGTTCTATAGATAATAATCAAGCTGATGTTATAGACGCCTTTTCCACCGATGGTCTTCTTAAAGCCTTTGATTTAAAGGTGCTGGAGGATGATAAAAAATTATTTCCTCCTTATTACGCAGTTCCTATAGTAAGACAGGAAGTAATAGATAAGCATCCCGAAATAAAAACCGAACTTAATAAGCTTGCCAATACTATAAACGAAGAAACCATGATTGAGTTAAATTATAAGGTGGATAAGCTAGGAATGGATCCAAGAAAAGTTGCCGATGACTTCTTAAAAGAAAAAGGTCTAATTTAGATTAGTCTGAGAATTAATTTACAAACCTATAAAATAAATTAAATAAAAACTATCAGGATTATTAATTGATTTTATCTTAAATCCTGATAGTTTTTATATTTATTTTTAAAGATTGGTTGTTTAATGAAAATATTTCTTTTTAAATCAAATCGTTATCAGTGCTAAATCTGCATGATCATATATTTTCACAGTATCAGCAAAATTCTTTTGAATTAATTGGCTATATATGCCATATCTATCACATGCTGTATCATCACTGTATAAGCAATTCTTTTTAATATTAAATCCTTATAAATGCAAAATATACCTTTTACAAAGCTATAATTAATGTCATAAATCTATTTTTTATACAAAAGTTCTCTTGATGGGAATATACTTCCGGATTCAACCTTCCAGCTTCCGCTTTCCTTAATTAAAACTACCTGGGATGCTATGACATCCGACTCAGATTTAAGATTTACAGTAACATTGATAGATGAAGGGTTATCTGTGCGCTTAATAATTTCAAATTCTTTTTTACCAGTATAGTTTCCTTCTAATAAAAGAACATAAACCTTATTATCAACTATCTTTAAACAGTCTTCCTTAATTTTCGATTTGCTTATAAAGGAATTTGAATAATGTCTGTTTAACATTCCTATTATGGAATCATAGGTTAAGTTCTTATCCTTTGGTCTGCAGAACATTCCATCTCCTATATTCTCATTAACATCAACATCCCTGTTAAACATATTGATTGAGGTTAAATATGCATACTTTATTATTTTAACTATCTGCTCATCTGTTAAAGCTGCAGTTTTTTAGATTCGGCTTCTGCAGCAGGAGTTTTTTGTTCCTTATCATTTTTTGCTTTACTTTTATCAGTTGAATTTGCAGGCTGTATATCTTTAGTCTTGGCATCTGTTTTTTCAGCAGCCTTTTTTAAAGATTCTTCATCTGGTTTCTCATAATCTGTTTTTTCAGAAGATTTTCCGTACATCTGATTAGAATATAGCTTTTCCTTTTGATTGTATAAATTTTGATTTTCTGCCTCTGCCTTATTTAATGCATTCCCATTTCCACATCCAGCGAAAATGAATACAAAGGCAAGTGTTAATATAAATGAATAAAAGAATTTAGATAGTTTGATTTTCATAATCAATCCCCCAATATTTCCGTTGTAAGATATTATATTACCCGCATTAGGTAAAATTACCTTAAAACTTCATTTTTTAAAAAAATATTTTACAAAAAATTAACGATTTTTTTGTCACCAATTTATATATTCAGTTTTATATATTTTTTATCTAATTTTATATCTAAATTCTTGCCTTAAAATAAATGTTTATACAATGGTTGTATAAAAAAGGAAGCACCCCTGGGGTGCTTCCTTTTATTTACTTATTAAGCATTATTTCTAAAATAGCCTTATCTGTATTATCAAAGCCCTTAGATACTAAGCTTCCTATGTTTTCTATGGTCTTTTCTACATCATCATTTATAATGCCGTCCTTGCTGCAGGGTTCTATATTGCTCATAGCCAAAATTGCACATTGTATTGCAGCATTAACTGCAGTGGCTATTTTCAAAGCACAGGTAGCTTTTGCACCGTCGCAAATCATTCCTGATACATCTGCCAGCATATTTTTAACAGCACACTTTATATTTTTAACAGTACCGCCTAAAAGATAGGTCATAGCGGCACTTGCTCCTGTAGAAGCTGCTATACCTGCACCACATATTGGTGACAGCCTTCCCATATAACTCTTTATGTATATGGTAACTAAGCTGCTTATAGCCAATGCCCTTGCTAGTTCTTCCGGGCTCTTCCCAGTTTCTTCTGCTAATATAACAGAGGGTATTGTACATGTAATCCCCTGATTACCGCTTCCTGCAGTAGTCATTATAGGAAGCTTGCAGCCTGACATTCTGGCATCGGAAGCTGCAGCGGTAGCCGCTACTATTTTATTAACCAAGCTATTTCCTAATACGTTAAACTGAGAGGATTTATTTATTTTATTTCCCACCTCTAATCCGTAAGGCTGGTTAAGTCCTTCATCAGAAACCTTCTTGTTCATTTCTGCTCCCTCTAAGAGAAATTTTATATCCTCGAAATCTACATTTACTGCAAAATCATATATTTCTTCTATTGAAAACATCTTATCTTTAGAAGTGTTTATGTTATGAACGGCTTCTTTTATGTCTTTTATAGGATTTAGCAATTCACCCTCTATTTTATTTTCTGGAATTGTATCTCCCTTTGCGCAATTATCTAAAATTTTTACTCCGTTATGTTCTATAAGCACTATATTAGTATGTTCTTCTTTTATTACTACCCTAGATTGATTTTTTCCTTCCCTGCATAAAGCTTCTATATATAGCTTTTCATCACTTTCACTAACTTTTAATTTAATCTTTCCTTCATCAACTATTTTTTTAGCTAAATTTAGCTGGTCCTCAGTAATATTAACTAAAAGCTGAAGTCCCTCCTTAGAATTATTACATACAGCCCCAAGTGCTGCTGCAATATTCACCCCAGTCATTCCTGTTCCTGGTATTCCAACCCCTAAAGCGTTTTTTATTACATTTACACTTAAATTTAACTCAATAACCTCAGGAATCTTGTCCAATAAATCCGCTGCTTTAGCTACTGCATAAGCAACAGCAATTGGCTCAGTACACCCCAATGCAGGAACCACTTCCTTCTTTAAAAGCTCCATATATTTACAAGCTTTATCCACATAAACCACTCCTCTTAATATGATAGATCTCTTTAAATGTCATCAGCGAGTTGAATATCTATATATTAATTATACTGGACAACCTCACATTCGTATACGTATTCATTTCTAAAATATAAATTTATAAATGATTAATCGTTACCTCTATAAAGGATTTATTAATTATCTCTAAAACATAAGCTTAATTTAAAAAGAATTTTTTATAAATAAGCAGGTTTCCTAATATAAAATTATAAAATTTACATTTATTGCTTACTTACAATAAATGTCACTACCCCTGGGGTGCTTCCTTTTTAAGGAAGCACCCCAGGGGTAGTGACACAAAATTCCAAGACTATAAAGCAAACCTTCTTATAGCCTTGCTCACACCTGAATTAACGTGGGAATCCGTTATAAAATCCGCCAGGGATTTTAATTCTTCTATAGAATTTTCCATTGCTACTCCAAAGCCTGCATAGTCAATCATCGTTATGTCATTTTCGCTGTCACCTATACACATAGTTTTTTCTCTGGCAATACCTAATTTTTCTCCAAGAAGCTTTATACCGGACTCCTTAGTCATGCCTTTTGCCATAACTTCTATATTACTTACCGCGGAGCTTACTATTTCCATTTCATTAAGCTCCACAAGCTCTTTTTTAGCATTTTGAATTATTTTAATTCCTTCTTCTGTTTTATCCAAATACAGCAATGCCTTGTATATCCCTTTAGGATAAATATCATAAATATGTTTATAGTTTTCATGCACTCCAAATTTCACTTTAAATTTGTCTTCCGCAAGTTTATTGGCTTTAACATAGGTATTATCTTCAGGCAGTATAAAATTTGTAACAACTCTGTCAAAGGTATTGAAGTTAAAGGTAAGCTTGTACTTTTCAATAATAGAACAGATTATTCCAAACTGATGATTATTTATAGGATTCTTAAACAACTCTTTTTCGCTGCCGGCTTCTCTTATATAGGAGCCATTAGACGATATAATCCATGGTCTTATACCAATATCGTTAGCATAGTATTTCGCCGATGCATAAAGCCTTCCGGTGGTTAAGGCTATAGTAATTCCTGCTTTTTCAGCTTCTATTAAGGTGTTCTTGTCCTTATCGGATATTCCATTTTTATCATTCAGTAAGGTTCCATCTAAATCAATGCATATTAATTTATACTTCAAATAATCACTTCCGTCTTTTTATAATGTAATTTTTATAGATCACAATGCAAAATATAGCAGAAAATCCCTAGGGATTTATCTACTGAATTTAAAATCCTGCAGGAGTTTATCGCCTGCTTTGCAGTTAATTACCGCTTATTTAATTAAAGCTTAAAATTTTTTAAATAATTATCCTAACTTCAATTTTAATTTTATGAAAAATTATTGTCCAGCTCAGCCTTATCTAAATAATATGGCACATATTTATATATAAAATATGTATTAATAGTATATAATTGTATAATATCATTACACTTATTAGGAGGAAACTTATATGAATAAGAGAGGTACAGGAGTTCTATTTTGTGCCATAGGAGCATTTTTGTATGCAAGCGGATATATTGCTCCTGGAATTTTGAATTCTTCTTATCATACTCCACGTTTAACAACACCAGTTATAATAAGCGTTATTGTAGGAATTTTGTATTTAATTTGGGCTGAAAAATCTAAAGAAAAATAGAAGGTACTTACTATCCATTTTGGAATCTTCCAAACCTTCATAAAAAAATTATAAAAATTCAATAATGTAACGATAATATCGTAATCATTTAAAGCTGAATTTTATGGTATTTTTACATCACAATGCAGATGGTATAAAGTAAAAGCACCCCATTAAGAGGTGCTTTTTTATGCTTAAAATCTACATTTTTCTTTAACATAACCTAAATTTAAAATATTCTTTACCCCTATTTTTAAGCTTTAATTTTAGATTATTTTTCCTAATTTCTCATTTCACAATTTAAATATGAAATTATCTTTTCTTAATTTGCATTTTT
>NZ_CCXI01000117.1 GCF_000820705.1 Clostridium polynesiense
AAGCACCGGCCACTACAGTTTCTGTCTTGGTGCCGGAAATCATCTCTCCCCAGCCTTCTATGCCTTCATCTGTGCTTATCTTTATAAATATCCATCTCGGTTTTACTTTGTAAACCTTAACTCCTGTTATTTTCATTAATATCCATCCTTATTATGTTTATTTTCCTTATACTTCAAGATTTTCCGTTATATTTATTGTACTTATGCTGCAGGATTTTCCGTTATATTTATTGTACTTATGCTGCAGGATTTTCCGTTATATTTATTTTCCGCATTTTGCATAATTTTCGACTTTATCTATATTACTTATTCTGCAGGTTTTTCTTCTGATTCCTTCTTCTTTTTAATAACATCGAAGTATATCCAAACCGCTGCAAAGCCTGCAAAGAATATAGGTAATGTTATGTAAAGATTACCTGTGAATACTTTATATACTATAAAGCTTACGGTTAAGCTTGTTGCTGCAAAGGAAGAAATAAGAGCTCCTGCAGCCATAGTTAAATCTATTCCTGTGGATCTTGCTAAATCTGTAAGTACCGGTGCTGTACTTGTACCCGCTAATAATATTGCTCCTGTACACGCTAGTCCAATTATAATATTTTTAAATAGATTACCTCCGGTAAGAGCTACTACCAATGCAACTCTAAAGGGAACCACTGCAAGGTCGGCAAAAGGTAATACTCTGTTTCCTGGAAGAATTACTGCTAATGCTATTGTCAATGGGATAACTATTAAGGAAGTAGTTATAACTTCTGAGTTTCCAACCACTACTGCTGCGTCTAATCCAATCAAGAAGTTTCTTCCCTTGAATTTTTCTTTAGTAAACTTCTTAGCAGCCTCTGAAATTGGCATTAACCCTTCCATAAATAAGGAAGTCATTTTTGGTATAAGCACCATAACAGCGGACATATTCACTGCTACATTGAGTATTTTAGTTATATCATATTTTGCTAAAGCTCCAATTACTCCTCCAAGTATAAGGCCCATAATCATAGGTTCTCCAAAGAAGCCTAAATATTTCTTTGCATCTTTTACTGTGAAGTTAATTTTATTTATTCCAGGAATCTTATCTAAAAGATAGTTTAACGGAGCAGCAATAACCAAGGAAGAAAGCGCTGACATAGTTGGCAGTGATACACCAGGAAGTCCAAAGTATCCGCTTACAAGGTGAGCTGACCAGTCGGACATTTTAAAGGTTATCACAGCCATGGTAATAGTAGCCGCTACTCCTAAAGCAACATTTTTTGTAACGAAATAAGTCATAATACCTACTATAGCCATATGGTGATAGTTCCATATATCAACGTCTAACGTATCCGTTTTCTTTAAAATAAGCATCACTATATTAGTTAAAAGTATTCCAAAGATAAGGATTGGTATTATAGGTGATGACCAGGTTACCGCTGCTATAGCTCCCCAGCCTACATCCAAAGCATCCAGTCGTATTCCAAAATTCTTAACCATAGCCTGAGCTGCTGGTCCAAGGTTTGAAGAAAGAAGATTAATAATAAGCTTGATACCGGCAAAACCGATACCAACGGTTAATCCTGATCTAAATGCCTTTGAAGGCTTAACTCTAAAAATAAGTCCTATTATAAGAATTATTACCGGAAGCAGAACCGTTGGACCTGCATCAAGTAAAACATTAAAAGCATTATATAAAAACATTGTACAACCTCCATTGTTGCTAATAATATTAACTAAAAATTCTTTTGATTACTTTAAATTTCATATAAGTCCTTTCGGCTTATCATTCAACGACAACTTTAAAGGTAATTTCCCTTAACAATTTTCCTCACTGCCATCTCATGATAATAGCAGGATTAATATAAGTGCTAATTCTTTATTCCTTATTATGAGAAATTTTTATAATATGTTTTTGTAATTATTACGGAAATCCTTAAAAGTTATTCATTTATAGAAAATGATTATAAATATAAAATAAACTGCAGTTTATAAAATAAAATTTTTATGCAAATGATTTAATCTTAAATAGTTGTCTTTAGTAGTTATCTTAAGATTTATCTATTTCTTTTATAGTTATTAAGTATTTCTTTTATAATTTTACTTAATATGATTTATTATTTCTTCAATAGTTTCTTCTTCGCCAATACCGGTTAATAAAGAAATAGCTCCAACTATTGGAATACTCACTTCTGAACTTTCAAATTTTCCTGTAGTCACTAACAAATCGTAATCTGAAGCTTTAGATTCAACCTCCATAAGCTTACATTGAGAAACATTCACATCTATACCTTGATCTTCACAAGCTTCCCTTATCTTGCTTGCTACCACTGTGGAAGTAGCAATTCCGTTGCCACAAGCTACTAATACTCTTTTCATTATAAATTTCCTCCTAATTATATCCATGTAAGTTTAATAACTTCTTACCAGTACATTTTTTTATCCTAACAGAAAAGGTTCAAGCATATTCATAGCGTCTGCCTTTGTAGTGGCTGCCATTATTTTCTTTAAAACCTCTTGATTTTGTATAAGCTTTACTATTTTTTGAAGCATTTCAATATGCCCATGAGGCTGATCTAATGCCAGCATAATTACCATATTTACCATGAGCTTTTTATCAGGATCCTCCATAGATCTAAATTCCACCGGATTCTTCAGCATCCCTATAGCAATTGCCGCCTTTTTTACTAAAGTATGATCTGCATGAGGGATTGCGATTATTATCTCTTGTGAGGGAAGTGCCGTAGGGTATTGTTTTTCTCTTTCTAAAATAGCATTTTGAAACTCTTCCTTAACATAACCCTTACTAACAAGCTCAGAGGATAAAAATTTCAATACTTCAGTATCTTTTTCAAATATTAAGTCTTTAAATACTAAATCTTTTCCGAAATATATCTGTGTATCCATAAACGAGTTTCCACCTAACCTAAAATTTCTTCAAATTCTCTTAAGGATTTTACAAGCCCTTCAAGATTTTCTTCTTCTATATCCTTCTTACTGAATATTCCGGAGCCTATTCCTAAGTAGTCTGCTCCGCTTTTAAGATATTCTGCTGCATTTTCTCTATTAACCCCTCCTACTGCCATAAGCGGTATATCCCCTAAAGGTGCTTTTATGTCTTTAAAAAATTTTGCGCCGCAAGAATTAGCAGGAAAGACTTTTACAATATCCGCTCCATCCTTTAAGGAATTATGTATTTCTGTAGGAGTCATAGCTCCCGGAACCGATATTACCGAATGTTTTTTACAAAGGTCAATTATTTCCCTGGAAAGCATTACAGGAGATAAAATAAATGCTGCTCCTGCTTCAATGGCTGATACAGCCTCTTTCATAGTAGTTACAGTTCCAGCTCCTATATACATCTCATCACCAAATTCTCTTGAAAAGTCTTTAATCATATCTAAAGCCCCTTCTGTATTCATTGTGATTTCCACGGATCTTATGCTGCTTTGGAGCAAGGCCTGCATAACAGTCCTTACCTGACTGTGGCTGTATCCTCTCAAAATAATAGTGACCTTAGGAAAGTTTTGAAGCTTCATAATCTTCACCTCCTTAAGCTCACTATTAAATAAAGCAATATGCATGCCAATTTATTTGGCTGATAATGTATTTGCAAATAAAATACTTTCAATCTCTTCTTTTGTAGAAGTATTTCTAAGCCTGTCTAATGCATCTCCTGCTGATATTATCTTATAAAGCTGCTCAAAATAATTACTTGAATCTTCTCCTAATGCAATTAAAAAAATTAAATCTACACTGTTTACTCCATCCCAATTTATAGGCTGGGCTAATTTTGCAAAAGAAATGGCTGGTTTTGTAACGTATTTTGTTTCACCATGAGGAATTGCTATTCCACCCTTTAAAAATGTGGCTCCCAGTGCTTCTCTCTTATAAACGCTGAGGAGAAATTCTTCTTTTACATAACCATCCGCTACAAGCTTTTCAACCATCATGTCTAAAACTTCATCTTTATATTTAAAATTGGCTTCTGAATAAATCAGCTCCTGATTTATAACCTCAGGGAGATTATTTTTAAAACCTTCTTCACTCCTTATAACTTTTTTAAGCTTTAACAATCCTCTTCCCTCTATTAAGCTCTCCAGAGATATAAAAGGTATATCTCCATATTTAGGATTAATGGTGCCCACTATGGAAAGGATTTCTTTACTTTTTGAAAGTCTTTCTAGGGAAGATGTTATATCCTCGCCATTCATAAAGCCTAAAGGAATTATCTCTATATCTTTCAGCATATCCTTAAGTGAATCTTCGATATACTCCTTTACCTTGGCAGCTGCTCCTTCTCCGGTAATGCATAAGGTAATTATAGCTTTAGACATGTCTTGCTTTATTCCCCTAACTCCTCCTAAGTATTTCTTATCTTCATCCACCGCATCTGCAATACTGTCCAGGGTAGATTCCGGAAGAAGTGCCCTTCTAACACATTCCAGCACCATCAATGTATCAACCCTTCCTATACTCCTTGTAGGAATTCCTGTTCGTGAAGTTATTATATCTCCAAAGGTCGTAAGGGATCCCATATCTGCAAGGATAATACATCACTTACCCTGATTAATAGATTTTATGGTGTTTATTGCTTTTTCCAGCATAATGTTAGGTGAATCGCTGAGAGCCATTTCTAAACCAACTGCATGATTCACTCCCAAAAGCTTGTTTGCTACTTCTGCCATACCTGTGGCGACTCTGCCATGAGATAACACCAGTACTGATACCAGGCCTTCCCTGCTATGTTTGTCTTCTTGGAAATTCTTCAGATACATGGCTATAAAGCCTATCTCATCCTCAGGCAGAGATATATGCAGCCTTTTAGTTATAATCCTAGCCATTTTTTTCGCAACTTCATACTCTTTCTTATATTTTTCCTTCAGGTTGTCCAATTTAGGATTGATTATTTCCTTTCTTTTCATAAGCCTTTCATAAGTAGAGCTTAAGTGTATTGCAAGAGGATAAAATACGCTGGGTAATAAACCCTTTATATATTTTTGGGCTTCACTTACTATTTCCTCTGCCACCTGTAATATATCCTCACCGACTATATCTCCGAGCTCCTCTCTGGATGCCTGGGGTTTTATTTTAATAGTAGAAGCAACTCTCATTATTTCTCTTTCCAGCTGCTCTCCAAGTTTTTTATTTATATCACTGTCATCATATCCTGAATTTTTAAGCTCTGAATACTTATCCTCTATAAATTGATAAATACTGCTGCTAAATACGTACCTATCATCGTTTCTGTACATTACTTCTACGCCCTTAGAAGATACCCTGATGTCATCAGAAGTATATTTCTCCAACTCTTCATCATTATAGTTAAAATTAACTGCACCTTCTTTAACGTGAGAAGGAATATCATTAAATTTCACCTTAACAATCTGTTCGTTGGACAAAGTAGTGGATAAGAAGCCTCTGGCACAAGCCACCTGAATATCACTTCTAAGCTGTCCAATATTTCCCGGGCATTCATAGGTCATGAAGGCTTTTATAACATCCCTCATCACCATAATATCTTTTCCTAATCTTATGCTTTCCTGAAGAAAGAAGCTCTTAATGGTACTAAATCTTTCTAAATGACTCCTTTCCTTAAGAGAAGGTATCTGAATCACCATGGGAATTCTTCTCCTAAAGGTAAGGAGAAGGGAGCTATCAGGATTTTCTGTAGTAGCAGCAATCACCATTACCTGGCTTTCCCGCATGGCCTCCGTTTCCCCAAGCCTCCTAAACTTCCCCTTATCTAAAAGATAAAACAGTATTTCCTGACCTTCCGGAGGAAGTCTGTGTATTTCATCTAAGAATAAAATACCTCCATTGGTCATTTCCACTATTCCCTTTTTATCCTCAGAAGCTCCGGTAAATGCACCTTTTGAATATCCAAAGAGTTGTGAAAGGAGAAGCTGAGGATTATCAGCATAATCTGCACAGTTAAATATCATAAAGGGTGCATCATGAGAAAAATTTTCTGTAGTTCTTGCAAAATTATACATTGCTTCTGCTATATAGCTCTTTCCTACTCCTGAAGGACCTAAAAGCAGAGTATGAAGCCCTTTAGGAGGATATAGCACCGCTGCTTTAGCCTGATTTACCTGTATTTTTAAACTGCCGTCATAACCTATAATATTTCTAAAGGCATCCTCGTTAATATCTTCTTTATTGTCCTCATTATTTCCCTTTTGATTTGGACTTTTAGCATTTTCCATAGTTTGCTTATCCATAAGAAAATGCTTACACTTAACTTGTCCCCCTGATTTATATAATTCTTCCTCTGCCTCCTTTTTAACAGTTAAAGCAGCATATCTTGCAATTTTATATCCTCTTTGTACAAGTTCTTGAGTAAATCCTCTATCTGACATATCAGGATTTTCATTTAATATTTCAAAGGCATCTTTTAAAATACTTTCCTTTCGCCTTAGCCTGGAATCCGGTATTCCATTTTGCTTTCTGTATTCCGTTACATTTTCTCTCAAAATTCCAAGCCTACTTGCGATTTCCTCATCAGTATAAGGATTCTTCTTATCTTCATTTTCTATAATATTAGAAATATTAAGCTCCATACTTACCTCCCTAAAACTCTAAAAATTCTCCGAAATATCTATAGAACTAACTACGAAGTGATAAAACACCAATCTTAAAATATTCTTATGCTCAGCTTTATTGGTAAAACAGAAAGTTACCAGTTTGTTATATCTCTGTGTTTTTTCTTAGTGCTGCTAGTCACTCCTAAGTTACTGCTGTCAAACACTTTATTCTATGAGCAAGTTTTATCTTGGTACTAATTATTTTAAACTATAGCGTGATAATATTGATTAATTTATGTTAACATATCTGATTTCTCTATTTATATATTATCGTAAAAAAATATATATTGCATATATCGTGAAAAAACTTCGTTTTTATTAATTAAAAGATTCATATAAGTCAGATTGAAAAAGTGGATAGTATCTCCATAAAATGTCACTACCCCAGGGGTGGTTCCATTTTATGGAGCCACCCCTGGGGTAGTGACATTTATTGTAATTTACTTTATATATATTCAGGCTTCCTATTTTTAAAATATACTATTTTTAAACCACAGGCTTCGGCAAGCTCTCTTGCTTCCGAAAAATTATTACCTATATCCTTACTTCTATGAGCATCGGAACCTACTGTAACCATTGTACCACCCAGCTGATTAAACCTTTTAAATATTTTCATGAGGCTCTTAACAGCTTCCGCATCATTTAATCTTCTAGTATTTATTTCCATAGCCTTTTCTTTTTCCACGAGTATTTTTAGAAGCTCGTCTATGTAATATTTATGATCTTCATAATATAACTCCTTATCCTCATAAGGATTATATCTGCATATGTAATCAATATGTCCTAGGCTATCTATATGATTATGGGTTTTTATACATTGAATCATATGTTTAAGATACTTATTAAAAGCTTCCTTCTTGCTTTTTCCTATATAGTATTTCATGCCATAAATATCTACCATATCAACAAGATGTACAGAACCAATAACATAATCAAAAGGATATTCATTAATTATCTTATCAATATCTTCTATGAGATCCGGTCTCATTCCTATTTCTATCCCAAGCAAAATTTTGTTACTTCTATATTTCTCATATTCCTGAAAATAAGCTGGTAAATCCACACATTTAAATTTAGGATCAGGAAAATCTAAGTCTAAATGCTCAGTTAGTATAATACCTAAAGCTTGTCTCTCCGCTTCTTTTACAGCGTCCTCTAACTCCATATCAGAATCAAAGGAATACTTAGAATGCATATGCGTATCAAACATTATAATCTCCTCCAATGAATAAACTTTCAAAATCGCTACATATATAGTGCCCTTATCATTGTAAATTAAAATCTATTTATATTCCAGTGTACAATTTTTGAAAGTAATTTCCTATGGAAATTAATGTAACCGCCCCTGGGGTACTTCCTTAAAAAGGAAGCACCCCAGGGGCGGTTACATTTTTTGTAAATAAAAAAATACCAGATGTTATTCACCTGGTATTTTTACTTCTACAAATCTTCTCCTCTGGTTTTAATTATATGTTTATACCAGTAGAAGGATAGTTTTTTCTTTCTATTTAAGTTATCTTTGTGGTCTACATATATGAATCCATATTGTTTTTTAAAGCCGTTAAGCCAACTGAGCAAATCAATAACTGACCAGGCGTAATATCCTTTTATATGGATACCTTCTTTTATGGCCGTCTTTACAGCTTTTAAATGCTCTTCTATATATTTTATTCTAGGTACGTCCATTATTTCACCATCTATTATAGGATCTTCATCTCCTAGCCCATTCTCAGTGATGTATATTTTTATATCTCCATAACGCTTCCTTAGGATTCTTAATCCCTCTAAGAAGCCTTCAGGAGATATTTCCCAGCCCCATTTAGTATATTTTTTATCCTCCATCTTTACAGTGCTATAAACTCCATCGAAGGAAGGGCTCCCCGCTGCACCGGTAGAACTTTCTCTATCCCTTGAAGCATTTTCTATTGGTTCTGTATTTTTTATAACCCTTTGCGGCTGGTAATAATTTAGTCCTATAAAATCGTTTAAAGATGCAGCTTCCTTAATATCTTCAATTTCCTCATCTGTCCATTGAGGGGTCCATCCTTTTTCTTCAATTATCTTTAAAACGTATTCAGGATAACTGCCCAATAATATAGGGTCATAATACCAGCTTAGTCCAAATTCATTGGCATGATAAGCAGCAAATTTATTTTCCTCTTTTTCGTTAACACTGAAGGCAGGAGAAAATACATGAGTAATGCCGATCTCTCCAAACTGCTTAAGCTTTTTATAATCTTTTAAAGTTCGTGCATGAGCTAAAAATACGTTATGTGTGCTCTGAAAATATTTTTTAGGGTCATTAATTATTCCTGGCGGATGAGCTCCGGCAAGGTATCCCAGACTGCAGAATACTATAGTTTCATTAAAAGTTATCCAGTGCTTGACTCTATCACCAAAAGCTTTAAAGCATACATTTGCATATCTTACAAAAGCATCTACGGTTTTCTTATTTGTCCACCCTCCATCTTCTTCAAGAACCTGCGGAAGATCCCAATGATAAAGAGTAACAAATGGCACAATACCATACTTTAAACATTCATCGATAATGCTATTGTAAAACTCTATTCCTTTGTCATTAACCTTTCCATCACCATTAGGTATAATCCTTGGCCAAGATATTGAAAACCTGTAGGATTCCAGTCCCATTTCCGCCATAAGTTTTATATCTTCCTTATACCTGTGATAATGATCTACTGCTATATCTCCATTAGTTCCCTCAAAGGTCTTGCCGGGAATTTTTGAGAAAACATCCCAGTTAGAGACCCCTTTACCGTCCTCATTCCATGCACCTTCCACCTGATAAGAAGCCGATGCTGCTCCAAACAAAAAATCTTTCGAGAACTTCATAGCAACCCTCCTTATTTTTTGCTACATTATACCATAAATTTTCCAAATTATATCAGATTGCTTTTAAATTTATCATAAATTTAATTGTGGAAATAAATGTAACTACCCCAGGGGTGATTCCTTTTTTTGGAATGACCCCTGAGGTACTGGAATTTACTAACATAAATTTAAAGCATTAAATTTACTTAAACTGTGGCAAATAATCCTTATTCTGTTCCAATATTTCATCCAGAATTTTTTTAGCAACAGCGGATGATGGAACTAGAGGATGTACTGTCAAAGCCTGAAGGGCTGAGTGATAATCTCCATGAACGGCAGCCTCAATAGCAAGCTCTTCATAAGATTTTACCACATGTATCAATCCTCTTATTTTAGGTGAAATATGACCTATATTTATTGGATGTGCACCATATTTATCAATTACACAATTTGCTTCGATAACTACATTATCAGGTAAATCTGAAATTGCTCCGTTGTTTACTGTGTTTACTGTTTGAATATCTTTTTTATTGTTGTATATGGAGCTGATCAAGGAACATGCTGCATCGGAATAATGCGCACCGCCCCTTTGTTCCAATTGTGGAGGCTTTATATCTAAATCTTTGTCTTTATACAATTCAAATAGTTCTTCCTCTACCTTTTTAACAACAACACCTCTTGTACCTTTTTCTTTGGAATCGGAGATTGCCTCTTCTACCATCTTGTCCATTTGATAATAGTATCTTAAATAACCGCAAGGTACCATGCCTAAAGATCTTATAAACTCCGGCTCCCAAGGATAGTTACTTATGTTTTTCATGCTCATTGAACTTCCTTGAGCCATTTTTTCTACCACTTCAGCGGTTATGTTTTTTCCATCTAGGTACACATTAGTAGCCCAAACCAAATGATTTAAGCCTACATAATCCATAGATATTCTATCTAAAGATACATCCATAATCTTAGCTGCTCCGCTTCTCATTCCTATAGGAACATTACACAATCCTATGTTTTTAACCTTAGTATATTTTGCCACAGCTTCTGTTACCATACCAGATGGATTGGTAAAGTTAATAAGCCATGCATTAGGACAAAGCTCTTCAATATCCTTGCATATATCAAGGATAACAGGTATAGTCCTTAATCCTTTAGCAAATCCACCTGGACCTGTAGTTTCCTGTCCAATTACTCCGTATTTTAAAGGTAGACTTTCGTCCTTTATCCTTGCATCAAGTTGTCCCACTCTAAATTGAGTTGTGACAAAATCAGCATCCTTTATAGCTTCTCTTCTGTCCAGAGTTAGGTGAATATTTATATCCAATCCTGACTTTTCAACCATTCTTTTTGCTAGATTACCTACTATTTCCAGCTTTTCTTTACCTTCTTCTACATCTACTAAATATATATCCTTAACAGGAAGTTCATCATACCTTTTAATAAAACCTTCAATAAGCTCTGGAGTATAGCTGGAGCCTCCTCCTATAGTAACAATTTTAAGTCCTTTCTTAGACATTATCCTTTCACCTCATTTTCCTTTTGTATAAAACAATTTAAAAACCTATTTTAAAATTTTTTTAATTTAAATGCTTAATAATAGATTTTTTGTTATTAAAAATATGTTTCCAATAAATGTATTCACCCCAGGGGTGAATACATTTATTGGTATCACCCCAGGGGTGCTCCCTTAAAAAGGAAGCTCCCCTGGGGTAGTTACACTTATTTACAATTATTTATTATCTTTGCTGGTACGCTTGTACAGCTGTATCATTTCCGCTATTAAATCCTTCGCTAACATGGAGGTCATTAAGTGGTCTTCTGCATGTAACAGCAAAAGGCTCACCTCCTGCTTTTCACCGCAGGCTTCTTTTTGTATCATATTGTTTTGTATTTCGTGGGTTTTAATCAGTTCTTCTCTAGCACTGTTTAAAAGCTCCTCTGCCCTGTTAAATTCTCCATTCTTTGCTGAATCTAAAGCCTCAAAACACAAAGATTTTGCATTTCCAGAGTGGCTTATTATTTCGAATACTATTTTTTCTAATTCCATCTTTTGTTCCTCCATTATTTTGTCAGATTTAACGCAATCTCCAGGGTTTTTTGTCCATCGATTCTGCCATAAATCTGTGGCGGTATATTATCATACTTTTTACCATGAGCTTCAACTATTTCTTTCACCCATTTTTCTTTATATTTAACTTGAGGTCCAATTAGGAAAACATCGTACTTATCTATATTTTTTGGTAAATCCTCCACAGGCTCTGCCTTTATGTATATGTCACTATAGCCGGCTTCCTGTGCGTATTTTTCCATCTTACTTACCAGTAAACTTGTGGACATCCCCCCAGAGCACATCAGTAAAATCTTCATATTCCACTCCTCCTTACAATAATTTTTATTAAGTGTTTTTAAAATACTCTAAAGGCAAATCTAGATTTAAATCCAAATATAATCTTATATTCAAGCCTAAATTTCTGATCAGCCAATTTTGCAATTAAGCTTCTGCAGTCTTTCCGCTAACTTTCTCTTCCTTTTCATTCTGAATCTGCTGCTTTTCAGCTGTTTTAAAGAAGGGATAGTAAATCAGTACTGCAAGTATTACAGAAATAGCACTCCAAACCGCAGCTCTCCAATCTCCTCCTGTAGTTAAGAAAGGTCCTATAACCGGAGGCATTGTCCAAGGTACCATAGTAACAGGTCTAGCTATGATATCAAAATACATAAGAAGATAAGTTCCTACAGTTAAAACCGCTGGTGTTAATATAAAAGGTATAAGCATTAAAGGATTAAGTACTACAGGGAAACCAAACATTATTGGTTCATTTATCTCAAATATTGCAGATGGAAGACATAACTTTCCAAGTGACTTATACACTTCACTCCTTGATTTAACCATCAATATGGCAATAGCAATGGTTGCACCAGTTCCTCCTATATTGATAAACATACTTCCAAAGCCTGCTGCAGTAATATATGGTATTGGTTCACCAGCTAAAAATGCTGCAGAGTTTGCTGTTAAATATTGAAGCAGAATAGGAGTTCCTATACTTCCCATAATACTGTCTCCATGGATTCCAACAGCCCATAGAAGGCATCCGAATACAGTAAAAATTAATATTCCAGGTAGAGTATTTAACGCAAATACCAAAGGACTGAATAAAGTACTTAAAAATGCTGTGATATCAAATCCAAGAACAACTCTTATAACCCAAACTAAAAGGATTACAGCTCCGCCAGGCAATAATGCTGCAAAAGAACTTGCAATAGCTGGAGGAACTCCTTCAGGCATCTTGATAATAATACCTTTAGTAACAAAAAATCTGTATATTTCTACAGCTACCAGAGCAATTATTATTGCTGTAAATAGTCCTTCAGCACCAAACTTTCCGGTATCCAGCTGATACTTTGGGGTAAGCTGAGTAAGTAAAAAACCAACTACAGAAATAATAGCGCCACTTATAGGATCTAATTCATAATCCTTAGCAAGACTGTATCCGATTCCAATTACAGCTAAAAGAGCTAAAACTCCGAAAGTTGCATTAACCGGTGCTGATAGCTTAGCTGCATAGCTGCCTATAAATCCTTTCCACCATTTGAAAGGAAGGCTGGATAGAATTAAAAATAAGCTTCCTACAACTACAAATGGAATAGTTAGAGATAACCCATTTCTAACTGCCTTTAGATGTCTTTGATTCCCCAGCTTAACAAGCGGTGGAACTAATTTTTCTTGAAAAAAGTCCATAAATTTATTCATTGTTATCCTCCTGTTATAAAACATATTTATTATTTCATGGTCATTAATTATTATAAGCAACAACCGTGCCAATATAATTCAAAGCGCTGAATCCTTATATTTTTCTTGTGATTTAACACTTGTTTAAAATCTGTATTAATATAATGATTTTTAATACAGATATGTGTATTAACTTTTGTATCTATAAATTATCAATTTAGAAATGCTTTTCATAAAAATCTTTTAGGTATAAATAAAACAGGTTAAAGCTAAGGCTAATCTTCTGGATTTCAGCCATGTGTATTAATTATTTTTTATAATACACATGGCATGTTATATAAATGGACAAAAAAACAAAAGCACCTTTAAACATCAGATAACACTGTCTTTAAAGGTGCCGCTGTATTAATTGTTAACCTTAATGCCTTAAGAATATGGAAGATTAACAGAAAAGACCCTTAATACCGCTACATTAGTTGTAAACCTTAATGGCTATAATGAATATATTTAATCCATCCCCAACTTTTGTAATGTAAGTATAAAAAAACTTTAACTATTTTATGAAGCAGCGATAGATCAGCGATGTATAAGCATCGGAAAAATTGATAACCGTTGCAGGGTATAAATATCACCCCTGGGGTAGTGACATTTATTGTAAACGTAATTGTTGTACTACAATCAGTAAAAGCTATGCAAGTATTTCAATATACAAAACACAGCTTTTTCTGACATTCATCAGATGAAAGTAAAATTTCTGTTGTGCAGGCATTACAACGAATAGATTATTTTTGCTATATTTGCATATTCCTCTTCGTAAAGTTTAATTTTAAATTCCTCTTCAATAGGCTTTATAGACTTGGATATTATGGCAACTTCTTCACTGTGATATTTAAGAATCCTCTCATTATGCTGACTTATCGGCTGTTTTTTCAATGATAGAGAATTTTCTATAACACAAGCTATATGCAGCAGAACACCGATTATTACATTCTCACTTATTTTTACATGATTATTTAAAATGTTAAAACTAAACTTTTTGAAGGAATTTATGTAGTCCACCGCTTCAATGCTTACATTTTCCTTTATAACATCATGCATGTTATTTATAACCTGAAGCATAGATAAAATATATTTAAATTCCTCTATCTTACCATCATCAAAAATATCCGAGGTAGAAAGATAATACAAATCATCATTTTTAGGATCAACAGCACTTACTACTGCTACCACATTTTTTTCCTGACGGAGTTTTTGAAGATTTTTCTCGAAGTTTTTTCTATCCAATATTTCCATTGGTATAATATCTGCATAGTCATAAATATTTTTAATTTTATTTTCTAATATAGCCTTCAACTTAACAGCGGTGCCTGTACCTGTAATACATGCTGTCACTATTACATCCTTTTTCAGCTTGTTATGGAAATATAAATTTTCTTTGTATACTCTTCCTGTAAAAGGACTTATATTTAAACAGCTTTCATAAAGCTCTTCTATAGAGGTATTTAGCATTGCCTTTCTTGCAGCTTCAATGGCTATTGGTGTTGAAACCATCTCAATGGTTTTAATGGGAATGCCGGTACTTTCGTATATCATGTCTCCGAAAAAGACCAAAGAGCCCATATCCACCATTAAAAGTACCCCTTTTCCCTGGTCGTGACTTTTTACTATGCTTGTTATCTTCTTCAAAGCTTCTTGAGGCTTCTGATCTAAAGGCATGTTATATCCAACCACATGATTTTCCTCTAACAACCTGTTAACCACATCTGCCATGGAGGTAGCGGTGCATTCTCCGTGCATGGCCAGCACTATACCTACTCTGCCTTCCTTTTGCTCCTTTTCACTGTCTAAACACAAAAACATAGTGATAAAACCAACCTCATCATCAGGTACAATTACATTGTACGTTTTTTCAATGACCTCTTTGAATCCCTGAGCTATTTCAAATTCTTGAGCATACTGCTCTTTAATATAATCCAGCTGATGGTTTATTATCTCCTTTTTATCCCTAAGTCTTTCTAGAGAGCTGGAAATATGCATAGATAATGCATATAATATCTTGCTTTCAAATCCACGTCCAAGCTTTTTACCGGCATCATCCAGAAAGTCCTTTATTAATGCAACTAAATTCTTATCTACTACTTTATATAAGTCTTCAAGGCTTTCTTTATTTACATTTATAACGTACTTTTTAAGGTAAGTATCTATATCCAAGCTCATTATAAGCTCGATATCCTCTTTATTTATCCCTTTAGATTTTAGTAAATTGCTTTTCTCCTCCAGCTGCTCGTAGAAATTTATAACCTTTGTGTGGTTTTCCTGATGAGCATGATCCTCGGAAAATTTATACTTAATATAATCTCCTTTTATAAGGCTGTCAATTTCCTCTCTATACTCCTTATATTTTATGAGCCCTGACAATATATGGGCAGGCATATCCTCACTTTTTATATGAATTTCTCCGCTGTTTTTAAGCATCTTATCCAAAAAAGCCTTTGCACAGCAGAGCTTTATGTCACTTTTAAGCTGTCCTATGTTGTTTGCACAATCATAAAGCATAAAGGCTCTCAATGCATTTGCGCTTATTACTATATCTGATTTTATACATTTTGACTCGTATTTAAAAAAGCTTTTTACCAGCTGTAGTCTTTCCTCAAGGGTTCTTTCTCTTAAAGGAGGCAGATTTATTACCATAGGAATCCTTCTCATAAAGGTTTTTAGAAGTACGGACTCAGAAGCTTCTGTGGTAGCACAGATAATAAGTATATTGGCATTATGAGTGACATCCATTTCTCCAAGGCGCCTGTACATCCCCTTATCCATTATGTAAAACAGCATTTCCTGCCCCTCTGGAGGGAGACGGTGGACTTCATCTAAAAACAGTATACCGTCTTTAGCCTTTTCCATTAGTCCAGCTCTGTCTTTATCCGCTCCTGTATATGCTCCCTTTTTAACTCCAAAAAGCTGACTCATAAGCAGTTGAGGATTATTAGCATAATCAGCACAGTTAAAGGTGATAAAAGGAGCATCTTCTTTTAGAATGGATATCTCTTTTGCATAATTATACATAGTTTCTGAAAACATAGATTTTCCTGTACCTGTTTCCCCTAATATTAAGGTGTGAAGCCCATGAGGGGGGTATACCACCGCCGCTTTTGCCTGCTGTATGGACTTCTTTAAACTGAGTTCAGCTCCTATTGTGAAATCAAAGGCATCCTTTTTCGTCACAGTATCTTTAATTTCTGTAATGCCTTCCTCCTTAATTTTGAAAAGTACAGGCTTACCGGAAATCCTATCTATTTTACCCTCTTTATATAGCTTATTTAATTCTAAAGATGTATTAGATCTTTGTATATTTGAAGCTTCGGCAATTTCCATGGTAGAAACTCCGTAAACCTTACCATTTAAATCCAATTGTTTCCTACATAAGCTTTCTAAGCACTTATAAATTATCTCTTTTCTTTTCATAATATCAACCTTACATTCTTTAATTATTTTATCTAAATGTTATTTTATAATCTCATTATAGTATATTTTATAATTTTCATATTCCTGATCGCCCTTATCTTCGTGTTTATTTTGATAATGATTAATACTGAAGGCGACAAATTTTTCCACAAATTGACTTTCTATAAGCATCTGCTTTTTTATCCTTTCAATATCTGCAGGAATAAATCCCTTTCCGGATTTTTCAAAGGTTTCCGTATCTGCATAAAGCTTAACCTTAAGTTCATCCGCTGCAGCTTTCGTAGCCTGAAAGAGGTCCTTAAGCTTATTTAACCTGACAAAACCTGCTCCCACACTATCCTGAAGAGCTAATATGTCAATTGAAGAATCATTTAAAACATTCTTTAAGATATTTGTCCAATACCTAAAGGAATTTATTAAAAAAAGCTTTTCATAAAAAAACGGTGATATCATTATATCTCCAGAATTTATTTCCTTAATATGACTGCTGATGTCTTTAAAAAATAAATTTAAGTTCTTCTGCTGGAACTTTGTTAGAGCCATAATTTGATAAAATTCATGGGGTATATACCATCCCTTTAAAGCTGTAAATCTCCCGTATCTCTGCGATAATTCCTGAACTAATAACTTATTTGCCTCCGCTTCCTTTATAAGCCATGATTTGCTGAGAGCGTTTACCCTCCACCATTCATTATTAAAACCGAGTCCTATCCTTACCTTCATATCAAGATACTCAGCGGTTTTAAGTAAAATTAAAACCACGTCTCGTCCTTGATGATTATATCCATCTATTCCTGAGGGATACACTGTAAATTTCTCCTTAGTGTCTGCCACAGTTTGAAGTATAACTTCATTTATTCCAACATCTTTAAGCATCTTTAACTCTTTAATCCATCTGTCATTATCCCAGTTTCTGCAAAAATGATTTTGAATAAAGCTGCTATAGAATATAGGTTTATTCTTTTCCCTCATAATAATCATCCTTACTTTATCCACCATTATAAGATATATATTAACATATTTTCTCCGTATTTCTAGATAAAAAGAAAATTTACTGTGTTGAATCTTACAGAATATGTAACTACCCCGTGGGGTGCTTCCTATTTTAATGGAAGCACCCCCAGGGGGTAGTTACATATTTTCCCTAAAAGTCGCCTAGCGGTTTCATTCTTGTCTGTAAGTGCGGTATAATATAGTTATAGAATTTTAACTTTGAGACCTGGAGGGATGGCTATGTATAGTAGTGATGAATCATCTGTTTATGAGAAGATACTTAAAGAACAGCTAAGTCATGAAGAAGCTTCAGGTGAACCGGAAGTACTGAGGCTTTTTGTTAAGGAGGATATACCTTTTAACAGCAAAAAATACTTATCTTCTGTTTTGATAAATTTATTGATGAAATACTTTGAAAATAATCAATATGAAAGTATTGTAAGGCTGATAAATAAATATAAACTTATTGACTACTATTATATTTTCACAGGAAAGCTTGATTTTATTGTAAGCGAAGGGTTAATAGACTTAGAGAAATTAAGGGAACTAAGCTTCAGAATGATTTTTAACGGAAAGACTCAAGAAGAAGTGAAGCTGGGAATCACCTTGGGAATATACTGCAAAATAGAAGATCCT
>NZ_CCXI01000118.1 GCF_000820705.1 Clostridium polynesiense
GTAGAAAAAGGCTGGCAGACAGGTAAATATGAAGAAATAGCTGTAAGATTTTTGCTGGATAATGTGGACATAGGCTGGTATATAGATAATGTAAATATAGACAAAGATAAAATCCGCAATCTTTCTATGCTACTCAGCAGATTTTTAAATCTCTACTCACCTTCAGAATACGAATATTTCCACAATATATTTGAAAAATATCTTCCGGCATTAGATTATTTCGGCAGCAGCTTTGAGGATTTAAAAACTATGGTTCAGCTGAATGAGCATCTTAATAAAGAGGAGAAGATTTCTAATAAGATTCTATCTAAACATTTGCAGGCCTTCTCAGATATACTATTTTCAAAGCGTTGGCTAACCATATTGAAAGATTCTGTAGCAAGGAGTTATGGAGATTCGGAATATATAATAAAAGCTGCTTCTCTTTTTGATATCGATTTTACTTTTGATGATTTGTCCGGATACCTTGAAAATAATAAAGCATCTGTAGAAATATACCTGTACCTTATGTCAGGAAAGGACAAAGAGTCAAAGAAAAAGCTGATAGAATTTGCATTAAAAAATCTAAAAGAAGAAAATTTATTTCTCTTGGAAGATAAGAGTCTTTCTTTAATAGAGAAAACAAAGGATGACTTAATTGAAAATTCTGATTCCGAGGATTTTAACCTTGAAGCCTATTGCTTTGAGGTTATTATAGAAGAACTTGGGGAATTATCCTATGAAATGATGGCTTTAAACCTAAAAGCATTGAGGGCAAAGCTTCCCACCACCAGAAAACTAGCCATAAAAAATATAAGAAGCCATAAGGATTCTCTTTCCTCGGAAGAAAAACAAATAATAAAAAGTGCTTGGACTCAGGAAAGAGACTTTATTATAAAAAGCAGCATTAAAAGCTTATTGGAGGATTCCAACGTTAAAAAAAGAGAATTCATTGACATAAAAGATTCTATAGTAAGTCCTTATGTTAAAGATATCTATATATCATCTATAGATGCGGCAGGTGTTGCTTACAGAGATACTACTGTAATAGAGGAAACATTAAAAGCTGGAGATATAGTTTTTTTAAAGCGAGAAAAGGACAATCCTTATGACAAAAATGCAATATTAATAGCCTGCTCAGACGGCTATGTTATAGGATATGTACCCAAAAAATCTAATTTTATATTAAAAAACCTTTTAGATGGAGGGAAATATCTATACGGGATCATAAAAGAAGTCAATCTGGACACCGACTATATACGTCTAAGAGTTTATCTCAGTTATGAGGATGTAATAGAAGAAACCAAAAGCATGCTTTTCATGCTTAAAACTGATGAAAATGGTTTTATTCAGTAAGTATGGAAATAAAAGTAACTACCCCTGGGGTGCTTCCTTTTTTCTGGAAGCACCCCAGGGGTAGTTACTTTTATTGGTATTTATTATTTTTGTGAAAGCTCTTTTTCTACCGCTGCTAAATCCTCTAAAGAATCTATCTCGTAGCTGTCATCGGAGTTTATCTCTCTGAGGAATACATTGACATTGCTCAGATTTTCTTTTACGATGTTATCCCAATAAAGATTTTTAAAATCCCTATGTTCTATTGCCTCTTGAAGCTTTTTAGCAATAAATTCTCCATCTTCTCTGCTCCAGTAGGAAACTCCGCAGAGGATATACTCGTCATCCCTGCTGCCCACTTCTATACCATGAATTTTTTTATTTTCATCAAATTTAATCATCCATTCATCTTTAAAGCCTCTTTTTCTCGCACAGAAATAGGAGGATCTTTTTATTTGGGAATCTATAAAGTTATTATTTAAAAAGACATCACCTTCAATAACGTAGGAATCACTTAAATACTCCTTTACAAGATACATAGTGTAGATGTTGTTATAAACATCATACTTGTGGTTATGAATGAGCTTTACGGAATATTTGTCCTTTAAATACTCAAATTTTTCATGAAGATATCCTGTAAGTACGATTATATCTTCAATCCCTTTTTCCTTTAAAAATATTATCTGTCTCTCAAGCATAGGTTGCCCTGAAACTTTAACTAATGCTTTTGGAGTATCGTTAGTTAATGGTCTCAATCTTGTTCCCATGCCCGCTGCTAATAAAATTGCTCTCATTTTTAATCTCCTTATTCCGTAAATTGTATTTTAATCTATAAGAGGATTATGCACTGGCCTCATAATCCTTTTTCATGTTAAGCATTGCAATAGGATTTCCGGAAACCATTATTGAACCGAGCATTATTGCTACAGAACAAAGTATGAGCTTCAAACTTGCCGGAGTTCCCAAAAGCAGTATCTGGAAAATGATAGCCCAGGCTGCATAGGTTATATTAAGAGCCATTGCCCTGGTAGCTCCAATTTGATGAATAGCTGTATAGTAAAATACATAGGAAGCCGTTCCAAATAAAGCTGTAAGAGCTAATAATGGCGCTGCAGTAGTTAATACTACTTGGGAGCTTAAAGCATATCCTCCTACTACAGGTATTATTATGACTCCATAAAATACTGCGGATACCAATTGTCTTATCTGCAGGGCTTGTTCCGGCGAAACCTCTTCATCCTTCATACCATATGCACCTATTACACATTCAGAAGACCATCCTAAAACAGAAAGCATAGCAAATAGGAATCCTAATCCCAGATTTGTTACTTCATTACCTCCAGGGGCATATCCTAATATAAAGCTTCCTGCTATACTTAAAGCTAGTCCACTCCAAGCTCTTAAATTCAGCTTTTCCTTTAAAAATATGAAGGCTAGAAATGCTCCTACTGCAGGATACATTGCAGATATACTAGCTGTATATGCAGGTCCTATATATTTTACAGCAAGAAGATATCCGGTCATACCTACAGGCCCACCCATTAATGCTCCAAGAACTATAGACCTTCCGCTTCTGGTTTTTAAAGCCTTAAAGGTAGCTCCAAGCTGTCCTTTTATCCCCATATAAACCATCATCCAAATGCTAGAAAATGCATCATGAAGGAAGGTGCTTACAAAGGGAGCCAGAAAAATAGCCTCAGCGCTGGATACAAAGGGAGACATAGCAAGCACAATACCTACCATTACAGTATCTAAACCCCAAGTCAGTCCTGAAAGCATCCCTAGGGAAATTCCCTTCTTACTTATAAAATTCTTATTCTCCATTTTATTTAACTCCTTCATATATTTTAATTAAATTTTCCTTCGCCCTATTATATCTGTCAGGTCCATAGCTTCCAAAATCGTCACCCTTTGCTTCCTTGATGTTTGTCCATATACTCCATAGGAAGTCCTGGCATATCTTATATATAAGTATTCTCTTTTTCTTATTGTCATTCGGCTCGCCGCCAAAGTAAAGTCTGAAGAAAAGCTCTTCGTCCTTTGGCGAAAAGTTGCATTCTATAGAATGAGCAGCCAAATCCCACATAGGATCATTCATTCCGCCGTATTCCCAATCTATAAGATATAATCTGTCATCCGGTCCTTTAATGAAGTTTTCAGGCACAGTGTCATTGTGGCTTGGCTTAATTTCATAACCTATTTCCTCCAATATATTCTCAAGGTTCATTACCTTTTCCCTAACTTCATTATAATCAGGGAAGTTATAGCCTCCTGCCTTCTTTAAAAGTTCTTCATAATGCTGAATTTTTTCAAAGACATCGAATCTATTGTTCATTACAACATCAGAGTTATGAAGCTTTTTTAGTATATCTGTAACCAGCCTCATATTTTCTTCCCTTTTTGCACTAGTTCCATTTAAGGTTTCAGAGTTCGATATGAATTTAGACACCTTTATTCCTGTTTCCTCATTGAAATATATTAATGGAGTATCCAGCTCCAGCTTATTTGCAATTTCAGCAGAGAATTTTTCATCCCTTCTGCTTATCATGTCCTCTGTTCCAAAGCCAGGCACTCTAAGGATATACTCATCTCCATCAATGGTTGCTTTATAATTCTTGTTTGTCATGCCTCCTGCAGGAATGATTTCAGTAATATCCTCTTCATTAAATCCTGCAGAGTTTACCAGCATTTCCTTGAGCTTTTGGGTCTTATACTCCAGCTCTTTTCTTTTAAGTCTTGGATAAACATAATTAACTAAGTTTTCGTAGTGCTTTTTGTGGTCTATCTCAGTCCACACTAAATCATCCACCTTAACATATCCGATATTTATTATTCTCCCTACATCCAGCAGAGAATATTCGTAGTTTAAATATGGGTTTCTGTTATACTGAAACTGATCCATCATCCTTTTGAATACTTCATAGGATATCTTGGTTATTCCAATCATTTCGCCGTCTATTTTATTAAGCTGATGAATATCCTTTGTCATCTTAAAAACAGAACCTTCTCTTATTTCCACAAAAGCTTCATCTCCTGAACCGCTTTCTGCAGTTATAAGAATGCAATCCCTGTCACTTTTATTAATGATATATCTTAAAGCTCTGTCCTCGAAGATCATATCACTTTCCAGAAGAAGAAAATCTCCTTTAATATATTTTTCAGCACAAGCTAAAGAATGCATAGTACCTGTCCATTTGTATTTATCATTAATAACGCAGGTTAATCCATATTTTTTGCAAAGCTCTTCATAAAGCTCCTTTTTATACCCTGCTACTATTATAATATCTTCAATTCCCTGAGCTCTCAGCATAGAAATGCTTCTTTCTATAATGCTGGAATTTTCCAGCTCCAAAAGACCTACAGGCACAGAAAATTCTTCAGCATATCCTGCTGCCAGTATAACTGCCTGGTTAACCTTTTTAATTTCTTTGTATAAATTTATTTTTTCCATCTTATTTTCTGTTATCTTCTGCTCAAGTTCCTTTAAACCCTTCTCAGTAACTCTATAGTAGGGTTTTCTTCCCACAAACTCTACGGTAATTATGCCATCACTTATCATACTTTTAATGGTAGAGTTTACCTTACCTACAGAAATATCAACCTCTTTTGCAATATTTCTTTGAGTTATACCGTCCACTTCATTTATTATTTTTAACAATTCATAATACTTATCCATTTTTTCACTCCTAAACAAACCAAATATAAAGTTCATTTTTTGATGTTCATATAATGAATTTAGTATAACATCACTAACATATATTTACAAGCAATTAATTTAAATTAATAAATTCATTAAAAGGGTTATAATATTTGTATGAAAACACTTATTTCAACTATAGATGATGAAATGCAGCTATAATATTTTCTGAATATAAACAATGGGATTCTATCACGTTACCTTTAGTACTAGTCCGTAAAATTTTATAATATTGTTTTTGAAAATCAATCAGTGAATTCTATTGTTTTTATTTTTCATGGCATGCTACGAATTTATCTATACTGCCTTCAAGGACCACCTGTAAGTTCCATTATAATTATTTTTCACTATATTTGGTTACTGTACGCTATACTGCCTTTAAGGATAAATGTGAAGTTCCATTTTATTTATTTTTCAGGATTATATATGTTAATATAGTAGATAGTTACAAACACCATTAAATCAATTTGAGGAGGACCCAGTATTATGAAGCATTATTTTCAGCTTTTTAAATGTTTTTTCAAAATAGGTGCCTTTACCCTGGGTGGAGGATATGCTATGGTGCCGTTAATAGAAAAGGAAGTAGTAGAAAATAACGGTTGGCTAGATAAACAGGAATTTATTGACTCACTTGCTTTAGCTCAAGCCTCTCCAGGCCCCATAGCTGTAAATACCGCAGTATTCGTAGGTTATAAGGATTCTGGAATACTAGGAGCTATATTTACAACTTTAGGAGCTGTACTACCCTCCTTTTTAATAATACTTCTTATAGCCTTATTTTTTAGAAATATTAAGGATAATGTGTATGTAGAAAAAGCCTTTAAAGGCATACGTCCCGCTATAGTAGCTCTCATCGCCGCTCCTCTTTTAGGGATGAGCAAAAACATAAACTTAAACAGAAAAACAGTAAT
>NZ_CCXI01000119.1 GCF_000820705.1 Clostridium polynesiense
AAAACATAAACTTAAACAGAAAAACAGTAATAATCCCCATTGTGGTATCTGTTTTAATCGCATTTTTCAATATATCTCCTATAGTTTTCATAGTTCTTGCAGCTTTAGGCGGAATAATATATGGAAAAAGGGAGGAAAAAAGCAGATGAATATTTTTCTGAAATTATTTTTAACATTTTTTAAAATAGGGCTCTTCAGCTTTGGCGGTGGATATGCTATGCTTCCTTTAATTAAAGAAGAAGTGGTAGTTAATAATCTGTGGCTCACATTAAATGAATTTACTGATATAATCGCAATTTCCCAGGTAACTCCCGGACCAATTGCTGTAAACAGCGCTACTTACATAGGCTATACTGTTACCAATTCAATATGGGGTTCCGCTCTTGCCACATTAGGAGTAATACTCCCTTCCTTTATAGTCATGATCATTATCTCCATATTCTTTGTTAAATTCAAAGATAACAAATATGTAGAATATGCCTTTAAAGGTTTAAGACCTGCAGTAATAGGGTTAATAGCTGCTGCTGCTCTGCTTCTGGTTAATAAAACTATATTTATAGATTATATGAGCATAATTATTTTTATAGGGGTTTTCTTTGCATCTTTGAAAAAGGTGGATCCTATACTCTTGATTGTAATTGTGGCGGTGGTTGGATTGGTAGTTTATTAAAAATAATTATTTGATAAATCAATATCATTATCATAATAAACTCTCTTTTGGGAGTTTATTTTTGTATAAAATCAACAATTTTTAATATTAAATAAACTATCTTCATCAGAAAATAAAGGCTCAAACTTGCATAAAATCAACAAATCCTAATCTTAAATTGCAATTATGCTATTTGGCTCTACTTCAATTAACCCTGTATAAAATCAACAGATATTAATCTTAAATGCGGATTAATTTTAAATTATTTTTCTTCTTTATTTATGTTATAATTTTATTGGATGAAAATTATAAAGGTATATTGAGTTATTATGTTGTTAAAACTTTTCATTAAGTAAGAACTATATTTAAAAGTTAAGGAGTGCATAATTATGGCTATTTTAGTTACCGGCGGTACAGGATATATAGGATCCCATACCTGCGTTGAGCTCTTAAATTCAGGTTACGAGGTTGTAGTAATAGATAACCTGGTAAATTCAAAAATGGAAGTTGTGGATATAATTAAATCAATTACTAAAAAGGATTTTAAATTTTATCAAGGAGATCTTCTGGATATAGATATCATAGAAAAGATATTCAACGAAAATCATATTGATGCGGTAATACATTTTGCAGGACTTAAAGCTGTTGGTGAATCAGTTTCAATCCCTTTAAGATATTATCACAATAACATAACAGGAACCTTAAACCTCTGTAACGTTATGAATAAGCATAACTGCAAGAAGCTGGTATTCAGCTCCTCTGCAACAGTTTACGGAGTACCTAAATCTGTTCCTATAAAAGAGGACTTCCCTCTAAGCACTACAAACCCCTATGGAAGCACTAAGCTTATGATTGAGGATATATTAAGAGACTTATATGTTTCAGACAATGAATGGAGCATAGCCTTACTCAGATACTTTAATCCTATTGGAGCTCATTCCAGCGGATTAATTGGAGACAACCCTAACGGAATACCAAATAATCTAATGCCTTATATAACTCAGGTAGCAATAGGTAAGCTTGAATCCTTAGGAGTCTTTGGTGATGACTATGATACCCATGATGGAACAGGGGTAAGGGATTACATCCACGTGGTAGACCTAAGCAAAGGCCACCTAAAAGCAGTAGAAAAAGTTATAAAAGAAAAGGGCGTCAATGCCTATAACCTTGGCACTGGTACAGGCTATAGCGTTTTAGACATAGTAAAAGCCTTCGAAAAATCTACAGGAGTTAAGGTTAATTATAAAATTATGCCTAGAAGAGCCGGAGACATTGCAGAATGCTATGCTGATCCAACTAAAGCAAAGGAAGAGCTCGGCTGGGAAGCAGTATTGGATATAGAGCAGATGTGCAAGGATTCCTGGGACTTCGCAAAAAAGAACTTTAAATAGAAATTACAATAAATGTAACTACCCCTGGGGTGCTTCCATAAAACTGGAAGCACCCCAGGGGTAGTTACATTTTCTTCCTTACTAAATTCATCTCATACCCTTAAGAAGCTTATCCATAATAGCTACAACCTGAAGGCTTAGGTCCATTTTTCCTAAATCATAATTCTGAGATAAAATAGCTTCCTCAGTATTTTTAATTTCATATTCAAAGGCTCTTTTGCTATCCCCTTCAGTTATGACCTCTGAAGTTCCATCAGGATAAACTATTTCCGCCTTATCTGCCCTGGGATAATTATTAACCAGGATATAAGCCTTATCTCCTGCTATAATTCCCCGCTTCGGCAGCTTAGCTCTAAAGGTTAAATTTACGCTGCCTATTTCCTCTTCGGCATTTTTCATAACTATTCCCCACATCTCATCCACACCGGTCTGATATTCAGTGATTACATTTTTAATTTCCCTAGGCTGAGAACTTAGGAAATATGCTACAAAGGAAAGAGCATAAGTACCTATATCCAGCATTGCTCCACCGCCAAGCTCTTTGGAAAAATATCTATTTAAAGGATTGTCCTCTTTAAGACTGCCGAAATTAGCCTGGACCAATTTAATTTTCCCCAAAGCCCCACTACCTATCATTTTCTTAATTTTCCTGAATAAAGGCATATGATAAATAGTCATAGCTTCTCCTAGGAAAAGCTTTTTGCTCTTTGCTAAAGCATATGCCTCCTGCATTTCCCCTTCATCATGCCAGATAGCTTTTTCACAAAGCACATGTTTATCGTGCTTTAAACATTCCATTATGTTTTTATAATGCTGGCTGTTCACTGTGGCAATATAAACAACATCGAGATCTTCATCCAGAAGCATTTCCTCGTAGCTGTTATAGGCTTTAGAAACATTATATCTTTCACAAAATTCCTTAGTTCTTTCACTATTTCTTGAAGCGGCTGCATAGATTTCGTGGATTTTATTCATATTATCCGCAAACTCCTTTGCAATGCCTCCCAAGCCCATAATGCCCCAGTTGAGTTTTTTCATGTATATCACTCCTTTTGAGGAAATTTAATTAATCTATAGCTATATCTTAAAGCAAACTATAAAACTAACTCTTAAAGAATAAATCTTTCAATGCCTTCTAAAGGCAGAATCTAATTAATATTTTCAAACCATCTGCTGATTGACTTCTTCATGATTAAATATAGTATGGCAATGAGGGTAGCAAATACAGCCACTAATGCTATAAATGCAGCAGTAAAGCTTAGATTTAAATTAAATAGGACAATTCCTATGGTAGCTGCAAGAGCTGCACATCCCATAGAAGCAGCAAAGCTTCTAAAATTCTGTTTTACTGCCATAGCTTCATTATCCCAGTTAAGTTTAGGACCGCTGGCATCTACCAACACTCCAATTAAATTAGATAAAATAATAGCCATGTTACCGGTTATGAAAAAGGCTATTAAAAAATAAAGCTTAAAATTCAATACAATCATGGCAATGAATACAAATACAAAAGTGGCATAGGTAACTATAATTCCTGCGGTCATTTTTGCCATCAGCTGCATTTCATAACTTAAAGGGATATACTTCATAAAGAAAGCATTATTCCCCTCTCTGGATATAGCGGTGGAAGACGCAGGTGCCATAGATGCTATACCCAAAAGAGCTGCAGAGCCTATAATAATGATTCCAACCAGCATCCTTTCGTTAAAGGATACATTCCGAATTAAAGCAAGTATTTGAGTAACTCCCATATTATCATTTCCACCGGTTAATAGCGGAAAAATCAAAAATACAGGCCACATAAAATTAATAATTACGCAGTTTAAAAGATACACCGGAGTTCTGACTAAGTTCTTTATCTCCCTTCCTACATAGGTGATAAACGCAGACCTCTTCTTAGTCATTCTTCCAAAGTCGCTTTTGGTTAAATTCTTTCTTTTCGAAGCAATTTCTGCTCCTCCCAATGCTCCTTTAAAGTATAATAAATTTGCTGCTGCCATGAAAATAAGCATCCCAGCTATAGTTAAAATTAAAAATATACCTAAATTAGTAAAGACCTTAAGTATATCCTTTGACAAAAGCATATTTACAGCACTTTTAGCTGTAGGAAAAGCCGCTGCAAGCTTATCTACCAAGGAATTATTCCCCATGGACATAAGCTCTACGATCTTTGACATGTCATCTCCCATAAAATTCATAGATTTTGTTATAAATATATTTATAAATATACCTGAAAAGGCTGCAAGGATTCCTCCAAATAATTTTAGCAGCTCTTTTCTTTTGCCAAGGGAGGTAAAGCTCATCACTACCATGTCCAATATCGCAGCCATGGCTAAAGGCAGTAATGGCAATAGTATAAATAATATAATCATCATTATCCAGTAAATAACTCCGCTGCTGCTTCTTATCCCGAAAAATGCTAATGGAAAAAGAAATGTAAGCATTTGTGTTAAGTATTCATATAATAAAACCGTTGAAAATTTACCCAAAGTTATCTCCTCAGGCTTTAAGGGAAGAGGGAGTAAAAATTCCACATCTTTAGAAAAATAAAAGGTGCTCATTACATAAATTATTCCAAAGATAAATAATATGCTTAAATTTAATGTAACTACCATCCCGACCAGTAGTCCCTGTTGACCTATTGGTTCAAGCATAGTATAAAAACTGTTCATTAAATTTATTATTGGCAATCCTAATCCAAACCCCAATATTAGCACAACCAAAAGAGCCATAGCTCTGCTGTTGTTTTTTGACTCACCAAACCCTGATGTTTTCATAAATAGCTTACACAGTGTCCAAACTCTACTCATGGCTTGTCATCTCCAAGAACATATTCTCCAAAGGAGTATTTTCCGCAGAATGCTGCTTCATTTCTTCAAGAGTACCGCAGAACAATATCTTTCCCTTATTTATTATAGCAATCCTGTCGCAGAGCTTTTCAGCTACCTCCAATACGTGGGTTGAGAAGAATACAGTATTTCCTGCATCAGCATGCTCCCTCATCATTTCCTTCAATATAAAGGAAGATTTAGGATCAAGTCCTGTTAAAGGCTCATCCAATATCCATACTGAAGGGTCGTGGATTAAAGCTCCCATAAGTATTATCTTCTGCCTCATACCATGGGAATAACTTTGTATTCTATCTCCTAAAGCATTACTTAAGTCAAGCTTCTCAGCAAGATCTATAATTCTTGCTTCCCTATCTTCCTTAGATACTTCATATATATCTGCCATGAAATTCAAATATTCAATTCCCTTTAATTTTAGAAACATATCCGGATTATCAGGAACATATCCAAATTGTTTTTTTGATTCCAAAGGATTTTCTAAGGTGTTAATACCATTTATAGTTACAGTTCCGCTATCCTGCTTTGTAATCCCTGTAATCATTTTAATAGTTGTAGTTTTACCTGCTCCATTAGGTCCTAAAAACCCAAAGATCTCACCGGATTTAATATCCAAAGTAACGTCATTTACCGCCTTAACAGCTCCGTCAAAGCTCTTAGTGATATTTTTTAATTCAATCATATAAATTTACCGCTGCCTGCAATGTAAACTTAAGCAGCTCCCCCTTTCAATGTCTGAAATATCTTATATATATTATGTCTTATTTTCTTCAATAATTATAGTGTTTTTATAAAGATAAATAGTAAAAGAATGGAACCACCCCTGGGGTAGTTCCATTTTATGTAAGCTCCCCTGGGGTGCTCCCTTTTTATGGGAGTACCCCAGGGGAGCTTACATTATATGGTGCTTATTCTTTTATGATTCTTGTGAGAAGCTCTGCGACTCCAACATTATATCCGCTGCAGCCGTATATAACTTTGTTTTCCTCATTTACTGCCAAAACTAAAGGCAGTTTTTCCGGATCTACATATACTCTGCGGGCTAAGGTATTTACATTTTCCGAAAAATCATCATAGTATATTTCCACCTTTGGTATCATATCCAAAGTCTTTTTAAGGGTTTTATTTTCAAGGGATGAGCTACTTCTTATTATGAATATAATTTTTCCATCCAACTGGCTGAATTCTTCATTCAGTTCCATAATTTCATTTAAAATATGTTCAGTTGGCTCCACTCCCTCTTCAAGCCAAATAACAATATTTTTGCTGCTGCCCATGAGCTTAAAAGCATCAACGTCATTGTTTTCCTTATCTTTAAGGAGAAAGTTCTCTATTTCATAGCTTTCAAGTATATCAGAAATATTTGATTCTCTCAGGCTTATATTAAGAGTTCTTATATCTCCTTTTTTAAGATTTACTACATACTTATTTAAAAAGACGCTTCCGTTAGGCAGTCTTTTTGAAACCAAAATCCTATAGCTTCCCTCAGGAAGATTTAGGTCCAGAGGCTTGACCACTTCAATATCCATTCCTAAGTCCAAGGTCTTATATCTACCATCCTCCAGCACAGCTATGGTCCAGTTCTGATAATATTTTAAGTCCATATCACTCTTATTCATTAATAAAATGTGGGAGCTATTATGAGTAGTCTCATTTTTTTCAACCTTAATAAATCCATCATTATAGTATTCAATGGATAAGTCCTCTTTGTTTATCCTGGCGGGAATACCCAGGCTTCTGCATATGGAGGTGAACAGAATCTTCTGAGAAAGTTTGCTTCCTATACCTCCTTTAAGAAGCCCTTCAGGAGTAGTGTACAATCCGCTGTATTCATATTCAGGGATTTCTTTAATATTTTCTCTGATATAATTCCATATTTCTGTAGGATTCTGCTCAAAGCTTTTCTTTAATGAATCCTCAAAATAATTCATTATAACCCCTCTAAAATCTGTGAGAGGCTCAAAATGGACTCTTGGACAAAGTACATATTTATAATAAATCTCTTTTGAATATTTTCCTGTAAATTCAGGAGCAGAAGCAATATGAGAGTTTAGTATTTCAAAACTCACATCTGCATAATCCTTTTCTGTGAGATTCAGCAGTAAGTTTATTCTATTTTCATAATCAAAATCATCCTTAGAAAGTGTTAAAAGTTTAAGGATTTCTCTGTAATTCCCCCTAGAGGATTCTAATACCCGCAGAGCTCTCTCATCAAGTAAAGATGCTGATTTACTTTCTGCTGGCTTAATTTCCTCTAAAGATGATACTTCTCCTTCAGCTGTCTTGTTCCCCTCTGAAAATGATAATTTCATTGCCTCTTCCTTAATTTCTCCTTCCAGTGCATTTACCCCTTCCTCTCTGATTTTATTGCATAAATCCACCCTCCTTATATGATCCTCCTTTACACCATCGCTTATGTTATAAGGAGCAGTTTTTGTATCCGAAGGAGGTAATATATCTACAGCTTCCTGAAGAATATCTTCTTCAATCTCAACGCTTTCATCTATATTAAGGACAATTTCATCAAGCTCTTTAGTATTTACAACTTTAAATATAAACCTGTTATCCTTTACCAAATGAATTGCAACGGTGCCAAGACCTAAGGTTAAGGCTGCAATGCCGTCATCCTCTGTGGTTAATTCAGCTGCAGGGAAAAATTCCGAATAATTAAGTATCTCAAAGCTTATAGCAGCTCCCTTCACAGGGTTATTATGAGAATCTACAACTTTAACTATAAACTTTTTGGAGGGAGCATAGTTTGACAGATTATTGATTGTGCTTATCACTTTATTATGAGAAATTAATTCTTCATCTTTAAAATAAGAAGAAAAAATTCTGCTGTGAATCAACATAGCTCTTGCTGCTGCAGAGGTAAACCATCCCTTGTTCAGTACAGGTTCAGGCTCGCAGGCACCTAGATAATGCCATTTTCCATCACACCACACCTCTACCCAGGCATGATTATCATCACAATGAGCCCATCTTGGGGTGTATATCTGCCTTGCAGGAATTCCTATACTTCTAAGAGCAGTTACAGCAAAGGTGGACTCCTCGCCGCATCTTCCAAAGCTTCTCTTTAATACAGTAAGAGGAGATGCAGTTCTTTCATCAGTAGCCTTATATGTAGCTTTTTCTGCACACCAGTAATTAACCTCCAGGGCAGCATCATACATATTTTTATCTTCTACCCTTTTATATATCATGTCATAGAAGGTTTTCCTGCACTTTTCCACAGCTTCATTGTTAATCCTATAATGAAGAACATAATTAAGAAAAATATCTTCAGGAATTTTATGGACCCAGGGAGTGTTTTCTCTTAGAAAAATTCCGTGCTTAACATAATCATAATATATTTCAAAATCATAGCTGAATATATCGCTTAAAGGCATGAATGAATATAAGTATTCCATCAAAAACTTTTCATCACTGCTGCAATGAGAAAGCTTATTTAAAATTTCATCCTTCTTTATGCCGCATAGTGCCATCATTTCATTAAATCTTAAATTCACAAATTCTTTAACCTCTCGGGAAAACTCCATATATTTTCTCCTTTCTCATAGATAAACGGACAACCAGGTGACTGGCACCTGACAATGACATAAAAGACAAGCAGACGTCAGCCACCTATTTATTTTAAGTGGTATAGATTGTCCTCTTTGTCACTTGTCAGGTGCCAGTCACCAGCAAGTCCCTTACCTTTTTTATTTCCTCAGCGGAGGTTCTCTGTATAGTGTATTCACTGATTAGAGGAAGTCCCATACTTACCTCCTCCTTTCTGTATTCCATTCCGCTGTCTAAATCCACTCTTCCTGAAAGATGTAGGGAGGTGGCGTTGGTGTGCTTAATTATCCTATCAGCATTAGTGGAATTCACACCGCTTCCTACTAAAATCTCAACTTTCCCCTTTGACCTTTCCACAAGCTCTTTTATAAGTTCAAGGCCTTCGGTGCATTTATTTTTTTGACCGGAAGTAAGTATTGTGTCTATTCCTAAAGTTTTTGCATCCTCTAGGGTCTTAAAAGGATCCCTGCATACATCAAAGGCACGATGAAGGGTTACCTTCATGCCTTCGGCGACATTCATAAGCTTCTTCATATTTTCAACATCCAGAGTTCCATCAGACTTTAAGACACCAATTACTACAGCATTCGCTCCAGCCTCTTTAAACATCTGTATTTCTCTCTTAATGATTTCAAGCTCATTTTCAGTATACAGAAAATCTCCAAATCTAGGTCTTATAAGTACATTAATGGCTATTCCAACCTTTTCTTTAACCAGCTTAAACAAATTTATACTGGGAGTGGTTCCCCCAATTATGAGATTACTGCAGAGCTCCAGCCTGTCTGCTCCGCCCTTTTCTGCTTCTATAGCAGATTCCGCAGAGTCTACACAAGCCTCTATAATGTACTTCATAGACTAATCTTCCTTTCCTGCTTTTCTGCAAATAAATAATACATGGAAGTAACACCTGCTCCCGTTGCTCCAGGGGATTGATACTCATACAAAGGAGGCTCTACCCAAGCAGTACCTGCAATATCTAGATGTATCCAAGGTCTATCCTCTACAAAGCTTTCAATGAACAAAGCTGCAGTAATGGTTCCGCAGTGGCTCTTTCCCATATTTTTTACATCTGCAATGGTGCTTTTAATCATATTTCTATATTCATCATTTATAGGAAGCCTCCAATAAAGCTCCCCTGATTTCTTATAGGCATTTTTAAAATCACAGAAAAATTTATCATTATTTGTTAATAAACCTGCGGTACTGAAGCCTAAAGCATTAACCACAGATCCAGTTAAGGTTGCAATATCTATAATCTTCGAGGCATTCTCCTTCTTAATAGCATAGGTAACGGCATCTGCAAGTATCAGCCTACCCTCAGCATCTGTGTTTAAAATCTCAATGGTTTTTCCAGACATTGAGCCTATAACATCTCCCGGTATATAGCTGTCATTAGCTATGCGATTTTCGCAGGCAGGTATGATTCCTACCACATTTGCCTTTATATTATTTTTCGCAAGAGCATATACAGCTCCTGCTACCGCTGCTCCTCCGCCCATATCTCCCTTTATTCCCGCCATGGAATTGCTGGACTTAAGGCAGTAGCCTCCTGTGTCGCAGGTAACCCCTTTGCCCACCAAAGCGGTGATTTCTCCGCTTAAAGGATCATTTAAATATCTCATTACAATAAGCCTGGGAGGATTTCCGCTGCTTCTTCCTACCGTGTGAAAAGCCTCCATTCCCGTGTCCATTATATATTTCTCATCATAAACCTCTACCTGTACATTAACTTCCTTTAGAAGCTCCCTTATCTTCTCTGCCATAATATGAGGAGTAAGCATATTTGCCGGAGTGTTAACCAAATCCCTGGCAAGTATTACCCCCTGGGCAAGATTTATACCGTGATTCACTTCATGAGTAAGCTTCACTTCATCTCCACTATAACCCTGAAGATATACATGGCATTCACCAGAGCTTTTTGAAGTACTATAACCTTTAAATTCATAGAGTCCAAGCTTTATTCCCAGAACTATCTCTGAAATACATTCCGCTCCGCATTTATCCAAAAACATGGAAATATCTAAAGAGGCACTGGTTATCTTATATTTTTTAAGCTGTTTAATTCCGAAGGCCACCGCTTCTTTAATCCTAGTAATTGTGAATTTAACTTCTTCTCCAAGTCCAACATATAAAACCGGAATATCTTTTCCGCTGATTACAGGAATACTCTCCAGATATTCTCCTCTGAATATACTGCTGATATGTGAAGGCAGGTTGTCCTCCTCCTTGAGGATAAATACAATATTAAAATCGCATTTTTTAGAGTTATCTACATAAATCATATTTTCCCTAAAAGAAAAGCATCAGGCTCTTCTTTACCTATCCTCCTTTAACTATAATAGTAAGCTTGCACTCTTGCTTGAATTAGTAAAAACCTTTTATGATAGGAATTTATTTGTTTTCCCTGAGGGTTTATATATACATCTCTATCACTGTATCATTTATTCCCTAATGTATATAAGAAGAGATCCCCTCGCACTACCTGATGAACATAAGAAGGAATACCTCACACTAGGTGCACAGCTTTGGTAATGTATTATTAATTCTACGGAAACTCATTATAACCTTCCAATTTTATCAAAATTGCTGATAGGAGTTTAATATTCAACGGAAATCATGCTGTGGCCTTGAACTTTGTCCACATTAAATACTGTATAATCATCAATGGCTTTAAAAGGTATCTCCTGCCTCTGAGGAGGAACTTTTATGGTCTTAACCTTCTTATTTCCTGTAAATATCTTCATTTCAACATTATAAATAGGAATAATATCCTCTATGGTGTATATGTCCTGGGAGCGTTTTTCAGTAATATAGTACAGCAAATGAATAATTTCAGTTGCATCAGTATCAGGAGGAGGAAAAACCACTGCTGTTAATGATTTAAACATTAAACTGCCATCATCAAGAGCGCTATATTTTGATGACTATGATTTTGAGGAATGTCCTGAAGACTTCTTTCAATGGGTACAAAGTGGTGCAGATTATAATGCATGGAATATTGAGGTATTAGCCCATGATATTGAAAATTTATTAAATCAGCCTAATCTTAACTATATACTGCTTGATTATCCCTTTGCATATAAAAACAATCAAATCGAACCCTATATTGATTATGCAATTTTTATAGATACTCCATTAGATATTGCAATGGCAAGAAGAATTTTAAGGGATATGATAAATTCACCTTCAGATTTATTGAAGGATGATTTGAATTCATATCTTTCTCGCGGCAGAATTGCATACTTAGAAATGATAAAAACAATAAAGCCAAATTCCGATTTAATTATCGATGGCAGTTTAAGCATTGATAATATTGTATATCAAATTATTGAACACATTAAAAAATTCGGATAATGTTAAATTTCTGGAAGCACCCCTGGGGTAGTGACAATAAAAGGAAGCACCCCAGGGGTACTCCCTTTTATTTTCCAATATACTTATCCATATACCTATAAAATATGTATTCCATTATAACCAAAGCAGGAATTCTAGATATAAAATTCATATTCCTTATGGAGTACTTTGTAGAAGATATGAATATAGTTCTGTCAGAAAGACTAGATAAGGTATTAATGCTCATATTGGTTATTGATACCACTTTTGCTCCTCTAGACTTTGCTATGTTTGAAGCTTTGATGACCTGAGCGGTTTCCCCTGACATAGAAACTGAGAATACCAAATCATTAGACTCTAAGGTTGCAGCGGAGGAGTACATGATAGTAGTGTCATCATAATAAAAGCATTGCTTTCCTATAAGCTGAAATCTTCTTGCCATTTCTCTGCATACAGATCTTGAAGATCCTTCCCCGTAAAAATCTACCCTATTAGCATTAAAAATTAAATCCAACACCTCATCTACTATGCTTTCATTTATCAGCTGCTTTGTTCTTTCTATATCTTCAAAGGTGGTAACTTCATTGTTAAAGGATATCTGCCTGTTTTGATTTTCCATGGTGAAAATAAGATTGTTCTTAAGTTCTGTATATCCTGTAAACCCTAGCTTTTTGCAGAATCTTATTATAGCTGCAGTGGACATAAAGGTGCTCTTTGAAAGGTCCTGAATCCTCATACTTTTAATATTTTTAGCATTGTCAATGAAGAACTTAAGGAGCTCTCCTTCATTTTTATTTAGCTTGTCTCTATTTTTTTCAATTATAGTAAAGAAGTCCATGATTCCACCTCCTGAGATACATAATATTCTAATTATTTATGCTGCCGGAATAAAAACTTCTTTCCGAAATGTATCAATATAATTCATCAAAAAATTGTTTTTATATACATTATATCCTATTTTTTGCATATGGGTACTTATATTTAATATATTTATCCTTCGGTGAAAAATTTTTCATTTTTGAAATTTTTTCTTCTTTATAACATATTTTCTAAATAGGTAAAATTCATTTAATTAATTATCAATAATACTTATAATGATTTTATAATTAATCAATTTGTAATTAAAAGTTCGGCCGGACAAAAATTTACAGTTATTCAAATAATACTTTCATCATTTATCGAATCATTAAATTATATTTTCATCATTTATAATTTCATTTTTGGAAGGAGATTAATATGTTAAAAAAACTGAATAATTATTTTCAAAGGCTGGGTAAGGCATTTATACTTCCCATAGCATTGATTTCTGTAGCGGGAATATTTTTAGGTATTGGATCCGCTTTCTCAAATCCTAATGTTGTTGCAAATATCCCCTTTCTGGGAAACAAATTTCTGCAAACGATTTTTGTATATTCACGGTCCATAGCAGGAGCTTTGTTTAACAACTTATCCATACTATTTGCAATTTCACTTGCTATAGGATTAGCTAAGGATGAAACTGCTATATCCGGATTTTCGGCTTTTGTTGGGTACGTAATTTTAAATATTACCATTAATACTGTACTTACTTCTAATAAAATGCTGGCAACGGCTGAACTTATGAGACAATCCGGTCAAGGGGTGACCCTAGGTATACAAACTCTGGAACTTGGAGTCTTTGGCGGTATACTAGTAGGAATGGTGGTAGCGGCATTACATAATAAATTTTACAATATCAAGCTTCCTGATTATATAGCATTCTTCGGAGGTACAAGATTTGTACCTATAATTACTACTTTTACTCTTGCTCTTATAGGGTTAATAATTCCTATAATTTGGCCTCCAATAAGCTATGGAATACAAATGGTAGGCTTCGGCATTGCAAATTTAGGCTACTTTGGAACGTTTATATATGGTCTTTTAGAGCGTTTATTAATACCTTTTGGACTTCATCATATCTTAAATGCCATGTTTAGATTTACACCGGTAGGCGGCGAAGCAATAATCGACGGTAAAACCATAGTAGGTGCTTTGAATATTTACTTTGCACAGCTTTCATCCCCAAATACTCAAGCATTTTCCACAGAAGCTACCAGATTTTTAGCTCAGGGCAAGATACCAATGATGGTTTTTGGTCTTCCTGCAGCAGCGTATGCTATGTATAAGAATTCAAAACCAGAAAACCGCAATAGGGTTAAAGGAATTTTATTAGCGGGAGCACTAACTTCTTTAGTAACTGGAATTACTGAACCACTTGAGTTTTCCTTTTTATTTGCAGCTCCTATTTTATTTATAATCCATGCTGTTTTAAGCGGATTTTCCTTTATGTTAAACAGCATGCTGGGAGTTGCCATAGGAAATACTCAGGGAGGAGTTATTGACCTTGTAGTATTTGGAATGATGCAGCCAAACACAAAGTGGATAGTAACCCTTCTTATGGGAATAGCTTATGCTTTCATATATTATTTTGCCTTTAACACTTTGATAAAGAAGATGAATCTTAAGACTCCCGGAAGAGAAGATGTATCAGTATCTGAAGGAGCAGGAATTTCTGTGGACAAGGATATGGAATCAAAGGCTGCAGAGATAATTCAATATTTAGGTGGAAAAGACAATATAGAATCTGTAACCAACTGCTTTACACGTCTAAGAGTTGTGGTAAAGGATATGAATATTGTAGAAGAATCAGGCTTTAGAAATACCGGTGCTTCCGGAGTAATAAAGCCAAGCAAGACAGATATACAGGTAGTATACGGCCCATCAGTTTCACAAATAAAGGTGGCAGTATCTAATGCATTAAAATCTGCAAATTAAAAATACAAGGAGATTAAACATGAGAAGAAAATTTAATGTATCAATAATCGGCGGAGGAAGTACTTGGACACCTGGTTTATTAATGAGTATGTGCAAGATGAAGGATAGATTCCCAATAAATAAACTCACCATGTACGATATAGTTGAGGACCGTCAAAAGGTAATAGGTGAATTTGCAAAGGTTCTGCTTAGAGAAGAATATCCTGAGGTTAACTTTTCTTATACGACAAGTAAAGAGGAAGCCTACAAGGATGTAGATTTTGTCTTTGTTCAAATCAGAACCGGCGGATATAAGATGAGGGAGCTTGATGAAAAAATCCCTCTAAGCCTTGGAGTTATAGGTCAGGAAACCTGTGGAGCCGGCGGATTTGCTTACGGCTTAAGGTCTATAGGAGATATGATTGAAATAATAAATGATGTAAGAGAATACTCAAAGGACGCATGGATATTAAACTATACAAACCCCGCTGCAATAGTTGCAGAAGCATTAAGAAGGGTATTTCCTGATGATAAAAGGATACTGAATATCTGCGATCAGCCTGTCAATCTTCTGAGATCTTACGGCAGGGTTTTAGGCAGGAATGCTGAAGAGTTCGAGCCGGTTTATTTTGGGCTGAATCATTTTGGATGGTTCACTAACCTCTATGATGGAGAAGGAAGGGACCTGCTTCCGGAATTGAAGGAAATTATTAACGAAAGAGGCTTTATCCCTGTAGATGCAGAGCAGAGGGACAAGTCTTGGCTGGACACTTATGCAATGGTTAAAGATATGGTAAAGGATTTTCCAGACTATCTTCCTAATACTTATCTTCAATACTATTACTATCCTGATTACAAGCTGTCAAAACTAAACCCTGATTATACCCGTGCCAATGAAGTTATAAACGGAAGAGAAAAAAGAGTTTTCGAGGAGTGTGCCAGAGTTGCAAAAGCAGGCACTGCAAAAGACTGTGAAATGGTACACAATGATGCTCATGGAGAATTTATAGTTGAAGTAGCTGAATCCATAGCCTTTAATAAAGGACGAATATATATAGTAATCCTTGAAAACAATGGCATAATATCAAACATTCAAGAAGACGCCATGGTGGAGGTAGCTGCTGTTTTAACCGCAAATGGTCCAAGACCTTTAGCAGTAGGAAAGATAGGTACCTTCTACAAAGGCATGATGGAATCCCAGCTTGCTTACGAAAAACTTGCAGTAGATGCATATTTTGAAGGGTCCTACGGAAAAGCCCTTCAGGCTCTTACCCTAAATAGAACTATAGTATCCGCTAAAAAAGCAAGAGAAGTCTTAAATGCCTTAATTGAAGCCAACAAAGATTATTGGCCTGAATTCAAATAAAACAGATTACCAATAAAAGTCAACACCCCTGGGGTGCTTCCATAAAAATGGAAGCGCCCCAGGGGTGGATACATTTTATTCCATAATGCTTTTTAACCGCTCATATAATGAATTATTCAGTTTTCCCTTCATGCACTCCTGAAAGCTTTTATATCCTACCATGTTGCTGCTTACACTGATAACCTGGTTATTTGCCATAAGATTAATCTTCTTTGTGCTTTTGTTATAACTAACAGAATCTATATCCTTCCAGAGAATTTTGGTTTCTCTGGACCATAAATTTCTGTAAGTGATATCTTCTGAACCTGCTACAACCCTTTCATTTAAATAAGATAGTATCAAGTATAGACACAAAGGAATTAAAATTACAGAGAAACCAAAAAGCAGTACATAATCCCTGGAAGAACCTTCAGAAATGAACAAATATCCTAAATAAGCCATCACAGGAAGTCCTATAACCCCTATAATTAAAAACAGCATGTTGTTTCTCAGTACTATATTCCCCTTCTCATCCTTTACAGGCTGCTTTTTAGTACCTTGGTAAAGTATATATAATGCAGCTGCCACCATCAAAGGAATCAAAGCGTTAGGAAATCTTCTCATATGCCACACCTCCTGATTGCTTGTATATAATAATTATAACTAAATAATACCTATTATTCCATATTGAGAAATATTTTTTTTTGCTATTTTATGGATTTTTACAAAAAATATATTAATTAATATGAAAAGAAAAGCCATATTTCAATTTGTATCTACGCCAACCACTCAACCTTCCAATGAAACTTTTAGAAAACTAAAAAAGTACGGAAAAGTCATTATCGAATTTAGTGAACAGCACTTCAGTGCAGCTTATAGAATGTAATAGATAAGTTTGGAGTACCTTTCCAAATTTATGAGGTTCCTGATTATCTGACGCAAAAATAAAGGCATGTCCTAACAGATTTCTGAGCCATTTCCTTAATATTCGTAAAGGAAACTTTATGGTATTCAGCAGATTCATGACATGTCTTTAAATTTTATTTATTAAGGATGTGTACTAGATGTACTTTCTTAATTAAGGAAACCTATAGTATTTTACTGAGAATTTCTCCCGGCAGCCCTTGAAATTCACATAGCTTTTCAGATATAAAGCCGTTCTTTAACAGTATTTTTTTAGAAGGTATATTATTAGGATCAATTATTGCTGTAATTCGGCGTAATTCATGAAGTTTTTCTGCTTTGCTAATAATTAGCTCTGCTGCTTCACTGCCATATCCCTTTCCCCAATAATCCGGACGAATCAGATATCCCAGCTCCGCTTCTAAAGGGTTGTCCTCATCCAAGTCCAACTTTGCTAATCCGATAAACTCCCGTGTGCTTGAAATATATATCTTATAGCTTCCAAACTCCTCATGCCTTTCATTTTTTAAAAGCAGCCTTTCAAAATTATTTTCCGCTTCCTCCAGAGGAATGGCTCTTTCTGTAACCATAGCCATTACTTTTTCATCAGAAACCAAACTGAAATAATAAGGAAAATCCTCCTCTGAACAAAATTTTTCAAAATAAATCCTCCCTGTCACAGTTAACACCTCCAAAAATAATTTATAAAAACCCGTAATTTGCTTCCTCTCCTAAATAATTATCCTGCAAAACTACGGAAAAGCCCGCATTATAATACATTTCTGCAGCTTTGGCAGCCATTTTAAAGCGTAATCTTAACTGCTGGAGAGCCTCTTCAGAGTGTTGAGGAGTCATGTCAATACCGCCTCTCACAATCATCCTTCGAAAGATATCTCCACGAAGATGAACTCCTTTATCAAAAGTTTCCGCAAGCTTTTGAGCTATGGTGGATTTTCCTAAAGCCATTATTCCCGTTATAATATAAATTCCATTTTCAGAGCCTTTTTATTTTCTCCTTTCAAAATAATAAAACTCTAACCTTACTATTTATAATGCAGTTTTAACTGCTTCCTTAGGTACTTTACTTATTAAGCTTCCTTTTATATTTTAAAAAACCAATTATAGCTGACAAGTCCTGTCATATTTATACTATAAAATGAAATTAATCAATATTATCACAAATAATTATAAAGGAGATGTTAATATATGTCACTAAATTTTATTCCATATATACTTATGAAGGGCAGAGGTGAAGAGGCTATTAAGTATTATCAAGAAAATTTAGGAGCTGTGATTCTTTTTAAGCAAAGTTTCGGAGAGGGACCCAAGGAAGAAGTAGAAAAGCTACAAAAAGAAGAATTAACTCAAATCTCTCATTCTGTGCTGAAAATAGGAGAAAACAGAATTATGATAGCAGATAGTATTCCAGAAATCCCCTTTAAAGAAGGCAATCAGGTTTCCCTCTGTCTCACCACAAGCAACATAAGACAAGCAAGGGATATATTTGAAAAGCTTAAAAAAGAGGGAGAGGTACTCATAGAATTCAGCGAGATTTATTTCAGTCCCGGATACGGAATGGTAAAGGATAAGTTTGGTGTTATATTCCAGATTTACACTAACAGAGAGTAATTAAACAGAATGTCTCTGCCTTGTAAAAATTAAAACCTAATAAAATCTTCAGGTGAGAATATGGATTCATACCTGAAGATTTTATTTTATAAACACAAAAAACACCCTTCTTTAAATTTCTATGTATTAATTTTTAAGCTTTTGATAAGAAACAAGCAACCTTCTTGATAAGAAAGCAAATAAGGATTTATGCTATATTATATATCTCTATTTGATATCAAAAAAATCTACATATTATATATCTCTATTTGATATCAAGCAAAACACGTACTATTTATTATATTTGATATTAAAAATTCTTAAGGAAATACTAAAGTAATACATAAAAATGAAGGTGGCGAAAATATGGAATCTCTTCAGAGCCGTTTCTTTAAGCTGCTAATGAAAATAACCAGACAGAAGGACTTTTGGATGCTCACAGGAAAGGATTTTGAAAAAGCATTATATAAGAATTCTCAGCAGGAGCATACACCTCCTAAAGGAATCTATAAAAGCGTTAACGTTAACTCTGATGAATTTGAAGGCTTCAATTATTATATTTTAAGCCCAAAGAGGGGTAAATCTAAAAGGAGAATTTTTTATATCCATGGCGGTGGTTTTGTTTACGAGATGAACCCTCTCCATTGGAAGTTTCTAGCTAAACTGTGCAAGACGTTAAAAATGGAAATAGCGGTACCTATATACCCCCTCCTTCCTGAGTATACCTACGAAGATGCCTATCCTTTTGTATTTAATCTTTATATTAAGGAACTTGAAAAGGTAGATAATCCTGAAGATATGGTGCTTATGGGAGATTCTGCAGGGGGAGGCTTTGCTCTAAGCCTTGCTCAATATTTTAAGAAAAATGATGTAAAGCAGCCTGGAGACATAGTTTTGCTATCCCCTACTGTGGACTTAACGCTTAAGAATAAAGCCATGGACGTAGTGGACAAAAATGATCCTATATTATCAAAACCGGGAATATTAGAAGTGAGAAAACTTTACGGGAACAGCCTAGATCCTAAGTCTTGTAAGGCAAGCCCTCTTTATGGAGATTTAGAGGGATTAGGTGAGATAACTGTTTTTATAGGCACCTACGATATCCTTTATCCTGATACAAAAAATTAAAAGCAGAACTGGATAAAAAGGGAGTTAAAATAAACTACTATGAATATCCGAAAATGCTCCATGTCTTCCCTATCTTTCCCATTCCGGAAAGCAGAGACGCTTTTAAAAAGATTGTAAAGCAGTTAAAAAAGAAGCATTAAAGTAATACCTTCCAAAAAAAGTCACCACCCCTGGGGTGCTCCCATAAAATGGGTGCACCCCAGGGGTGGTGACTTTTTATTCCAATTCAAGTTCAAACTCAATACTGGATAAAGTATCATTCAATACTGAGGATTTTTCATTGTAGTTGCTGTTTAAGAAGTGGGAATAAAGAATGTCCACTACAACCAGCATAGGAAACTGAGGGGAAATCACATTTCCTATGGCGAGATTCTTTGTCACAGCAATGAGAATCATTTCGTCACAGAATTCGTGGAGTTTAAAATCATTATTAGAAGTAACTATTATGGTTTTTGCTTTTCTTGCCTTAGCGGCTTTGAGTCCCTTTAAAATTATTTTTGTTTTGCCGCTTACAGTAAATCCGATCACTAGCGTGTCCTCATCTATAAGTACAGAATTCATCTGCATTATATGAGCATCTACTACGGATTCCACATTCAGGCCAAGACGCATAAATCTTATTTTAAACTCCATTGCCACTATTCCTGAACTTCCAATGCCATACACATATACCTTCTTATACTTCATAAGCATATCTGAAACTCGCTTAAGCTGAGCTTCATCCGTTAAGGTGTAACTTCTATCAAGAAGCTGCTGGTAGGTACTCAAAACATTCTTTTTAAGCTTTCCTACATTCTTTTCCTCTTCATTAAAGGACTGCTCGTACCTATAAATAAATTCTCTGTATCCTTTAAAACCGCATTTTTTCGCAAATCTTGATAGGGAAGCTTTAGATACAAAGAGCTTATCCGATACACTTTGTGCTGAAAAGTCCTGCTTCTTATTGTTATGTATAAAAAAATCAGCAATAACCGCTTCCGTGCTTGTAAAATTGCTGTATAGAGACTCAAGTAAAGGGATTATACTCTTATCATGTTTAGGCATTTAATCTCCATACTCCTTTCGCCAAAAAATCTACTTGGCATTATTTACTATAATAATACCAAATAGATCCTGTTGGTCAAATCTTTTAATACTTTTATTTATCTAAAGCTACATTTATATCCATCCCTATTTCAAACATCCTCTTCCAGGGAGTGTATACTCTGTTTAACTTAAGCTTATATTCCTTAGATATATTAAGCTTATTGTACTCTTCCATAAGAAGCTCTTTAATCATGTTTTCCACCTGAGGCTGCATGTCTTTAAAATCGTAAAAGCTCAATCCATGTTTAGGAAGATAATCCTTTATAACTTTTTGTCTTACCACAGCCTGATAAAGAGCATCTTCAACAATTCTATAAACAAGATGCTTTATTTGGTTTTCCTTATTAGAATTTAGACAAAAGATTCCAGAAGCCAGTACTGTACCCAGGGTATTGCAGTTGGTATTCCAGCCGGCATAAGCAGTAAGCTCAGCTAAAATTCCCAGCCTATCCAAATAATCTATAAGTGTTAAATCTCCCCCGTTAGCAAAGGCTGAATCGCTTAGTATGACTTTTTTCCCATCCTTTATATAACTTTCTATCTTATATACAAAATCTAAAAGATTTCTGTGTGATGTATAAGTTAAATCGATGCCTGAAGCCTGCTCAGGAGCCTCCTGCATATTTTTCCCCGGGGAATTTACAGCAAGAATTATATCCGCTTCTTCAGCAGAATCCACCAACTCTCCTCCACAAACCCTTACATGATACTTCAAGCTTTCATTCATAGGACGGTCTTCATATAATGGTGTAATACCAGGCCCCAAGGTTGAAGCATAAAAAGCGTGAATCTTTACAGTTCTATTTAAGTAATCATTTAGGCATCTTGCTAATAAGGAGTTTCCCACCTCATCTGCACCGGGATATACTGAAGATTTAAATTCCAGCTTCTTTTCCTTTATAAAATCTAAAACTCTCTTTTGAGAAATTGCAGTATATCCAAATTCTGAAGAATCATCCTGAGGAATTACCAGAAAATCTATAACTCCCTCTTCAAGGAGGCTTGCCACACTGATATTCACATCCTCGTTGAATTTCCTTCTGTTTTCGTAATCTGAAAGCAGATTTTCAGGGATATTTATGGAATTTAATTCCTTTTCTTCCCCTGGGGTGATTCCATTTCTTACTTTTTTATCCAGGAGGTACTTTCTTCTGAAGAGCCTGTACCCATACTCACCGTAGTAGTGAGGTTCCTCCTCGGAGGAATCATACTGAGGTGCTCTCATAATGCAGTTGAAGGCATATATCTTTATGTCGGGATTAATTTCCTTAAGCCTTCTTATATTGCTGATGTACCCTTCTGCTTCTTCCCTGGATAGGTAGTGAAGCCTGGAGGGTATAAGGCCTCCATAAATAAGCATATCCATAGAAAGCACCGCATAGCTGCAGCCTTCTGCATTTTCAAATACAAAATCCCAAAGTTCTGAAATTTTCGCAGGTGTTTTTTTGTCACCTAATATATCTGAAGGAGGGGAGATAAGGTTAACTCCTTCTCCTGAGGCTGCAATAAATTCAGGAAATTTTGTATTGCAGGGTCTTTCATCTAAGGGCATAAACAGTATATTCATCACTTTGATAAATTCACCGCCTGATCTAAGGCCGCAGCTCCATCTACCATTCCGTATATACGCATATCTATTACTCCAAGAGGCTTATCTGGAAAACTGCTTTGTATGTCTTTTGCTGCAAATTTAAGCTGTGGTGCTACAAGAACTACATCCACTTCTTCCTTAGTTCTTTTTGCTTCTACGCTGGATAATGCCCAGATTTTTGCTTCTATTCCCTTTTCAGCAGCGGCCTTTTTCATCTTTTCCACAAGGATTGATGTGGACATTCCCGCATTACAAACCAATAAAATATTTATCATGTTACAAAACCTCCTTATATAAATGCATAAATTTTTGTGCTAAAAGCTTAACCAATTCTGCATTCATAAGCTGGTCCTCAGCGTGCATAAGGAGGAGGGAAAGCTCCACCTTATCCCCTGAGGCTTCTTTTTGGACAAGCTCCATATGCCTTTTATGACCGGCAATTAAGTAGCCTTCAGCCTCTTCCAGCATTTCTTCAACAGAATCAAAATCCTTTTTTTCGCACTTATTTATTATCTCCATATAAATGGATTTTGCTGCTCCTACATTAGATATTATGTCAAAGGAGATAAGCTCATTATTTTCCATTTCCATCCTCCTTTAGAATATTTTCTAAAGCTTCCTTTATAGAAGGAACATCGAAGTTCGCTTCTCCAAAGCTGCTTTTTCCCACACAGTAGGAAGCCTTTGAATAAGGAAACATAGAAAAGTCACTTTCTGAATCCCCGATGGATACTATTTCTGCATCAGGATACATGTCCTTTAATGATAACCCTTTTGACACTCCTTTGGGAAGTATTTCTAAGGTTTTATCGGAGGTTTTAACTGCATCCACCTCTTCAAAATTCTCTAAAACGTATCCTCTTACCTTGTTTATTTCCTCCATGTCCCCAATTAACAGGAATATTACCACAGGCTGATAATTAATAACCTCTGTAAAATCCTCTAATATAGTTGAAGAATCATAAAACTCTCTTGGAAAATCAGGATCTCTATCGCTGTGCCAGTATCTGCTGCTTATAGTGTTAAGCTCCACACGCAGGTTTTTATCCTTTATATATCTGTATATTTTAAGAGCTGCTTCCTTGCTTATAAGCCTACCCTTTATATCGTGATCATCCTGCATTACTGCACCATTTTGAGAGATTCTGTATTTTATATTAAGATTATATTTTTGGGCCACATGGATTATATCATGATCTAAACGTCCTGTTACTACTACTATTTCGTATCCTTCTGCCTGTAATTTTTCAAGAAGGCTTAAAGTTTCTCCGCCTCCAATTATTTCATTTCTTTCATCGATTAACGTTCCATCAAGATCAAGAGCTAAAACTTTAGTCATTAGTTACCATCCTTTGTTTATTTGTTATTGCCACGAAAGGCATATATATTAATACTGAAACCGCTAAAATTACCACTACTGTTACCGCTGACATTAAGTGTCCTCCAGTTGCAAAGAAAGCGCTTAATACCGGTGGAGTTGTCCAAGGCACTAATACATAGGTATGAGCCATTACACCTATAGAAGTAGCAAGAGTTCCTATAGTCAATCCTGCAAAGGTAGATAAAATCATTGGAATTACTAAAATCGGATTCATCACCACAGGAAGTCCAAACATTATAGGTTCTGAAATATTGAAAAGTGCTGGCACTAAGCCAATCTTTGCAATCTTTTTATAATCCTCTCTTCGAGATACTATAAATATAGCTATAATAAGAGCTATCATGTTTCCTGCTCCTCCCATGAAGGCAACGGAATCTAAGAAAGGCTTAGTCATAATAGCAGACATAGCTTGCCCGCTTGATAAAGCTGCAGCATTTTGAGTCAAGGAAGCCAGATAAATAGGCTCTAATATAGGGTTAAATATAAAGGCAGCGTGAATTCCTAATCCCCAAAGCAGCATGTATAGTAAATATATAACTCCTAACCCTACTGTAGAGTTAACTATGTTTGTAAAAGGAGTCTGTATAGATTTAAATATCAAATCATTTAAAGGAAGATTAAAGGAGTTTGTTATCATCCTTAAAACACCAAAAGCTAATAAAGTTATAATAACCGGAATCAATTTGTTAAAGGATCTTGCAATAGAAGGAGGAACGCTGTCAGGCATTTTAATAACTAAGATGTCTATCTTAGAAAGCCCTCTTATGAGCTCCACTGTAGCTATAGCTGCAATAAAGGCCATAAACATGGCAGCAGCACCGGTGTAGTAAGTGTTTATATATTCTATTCCCATCTTTCCGTCAAAGGTTATAGGCATCAGTATAAAGAGCACCACCACCGCAATGGAGGGAAGTATTGAAGTATCCTCATTATACTGCTCGGAAAGAGATTTGGCCGTAGTGAAGGTCAAAAGTATTGACATTATAGACATTGTAGCAGGAACTATGGCTGCACCAAGCTCTGTAAGCCCTGTAAAAGGCATGCCGAAAAGCTTATTGGTAAAACCGTTTTCTCCTATAAAAACATTGTTTATAAGTATAAAGAAGGAACCTGCAATCATAATTGGAAGTATTGCTATGAAACCTTCTCTTATAGCTGTTAAATATCTGTTGGAGGCTAGCTTATTTGCTAAAGGAAGAAACAATTCTTCAATTTTATTCATAAACTTATTCATAATATTATTATTCACCTATCCTTTTTATTTCCTCTGTAAATTTTTTTGTAATAATCTGTGGTCTGGTAATGATAGATCCAACCACTACGCTGTAGCAGCCTATTTCAAGTACACGCCTTGCTTTTTCCGGAGTGTCTATGTTACCTTCTGCAATAACCGGCTTTGAAACTGAATTAAGAATATTTTTTATAAGTTCAAAATCGTTTTTATTTACCTGTATACCTTTACTTTCTTCAGTGTATCCCACCAAAGTTGTTCCTATAAAATCAAAGCCCAGCTTGTCTGCATTAACTGCTTCTTCATAAGTAGAGCAGTCTGCCATAAGAAGTACACCCTTATATTCTTTTCTTATTTCTTTAATGAAGTCTTCAAGAGCCAATTTACCCGGTCTTAAGCGGTCCGTAGCATCTAAAGCTATAATATCCGCTCCAGCCTCCATAAGCTCATCTATTTCCTTCATGGTGGGAGTAATGTAAATATCGCTGTCCTCATAATCTCTTTTAACAATACCGATTACAGGAAGATCCACAACTCTTTTTATTTCCAAGATATCCTCTTTAGAGTTAGCCCTTATTCCTACAGCTCCACCCTCTTTAGCAGCTAAAGCCATCCTTCCCATTATGAAGGAGGAGTGGAGAGGCTCATCTTCCAATGCCTGACAGGACACAATTAAACCCTTATAAATATCTTTCACCTTATCACTCCTTAATTATATTAATTTTAAAAAAAGTACTTTTCTTGTGTTTATTCTAAAGGAGTTTGTATTTAATTTCAATTAATACCACTGTTTTAGAAACTAGTTTCAGTAAAATGTAAAGGATTAAGATATTTATATAAAATAAAGCTTATAAAGTGAAAATAGATTCAAAACCTGCAAAGTCCAAAGCAATTACTTTCCAAATTTATATGCACATAACAAAAACTCTGATATAATATATAATAACGAAAATTATCTTAATTTTCAGACTTAGTGTCGCTGCTTTATTTACATGACATATTAAAAATATATCGGAGTAAATAAAACCCAGCAAAGTCAGTATAATTCTGCGCTTTGCTGTTTTTTTTACACATTTTTAGGAGGTGGTTTATAAAGTACGTAATTGAGCATTCACAAACAAGAAAATTATTATTTAATAATTTTAAGGAGGATTAGGTATGATATTTAATTTATCGCCAATTTTTGCTTTAATTCCGCTGGTTATTTATATTATTTTAGCTTTTAAAGACATAAACCCGGTATTAAACGTGGTTATCTGTGTGGTATTAAGTGCAATTATAACAAAGCAGCCCTTTTCATCAATGGGCGGAGTAATCGCTGAATCTTTAGGTTCATTTTTAGGAATGATAGGTTTTATAATCATGATGGGTTCTGCTTTAGGAGCAATCTTAAAGAAAACCGGAGTTGCAGAATATCTGGTGCTGTCCCTTATGAAAAAAATTGGTATAGACAGTGAAAAGAAAGCAATATTAGCCTCTATGATAACTTCAATAGTTTTAGTATCACTTCTTGGTACCTTGGCAGGAGCAAATGCAATAATTGCACCTATTGTTATACCCCTGGTTGCAGCAATAGGGATAACCCCTTCTACCCTGGCAGCGGTATTCATGGGAGCAGGTATTACCGGGCTTTTTATAGGACCTTACTCCCCTCAGGTAGTAACTATATTAGGACTTACTAATATAAATTATTTTAATTATCTCATTGCAGTAGGTCTTCCCGTTGCTGTAGTATGCTGGATAGTTACCTTCATCATGGCAAATAAAATACAGAAAAATACTAAAAAAGTATATGCCTATGAAAATGTTGAAAAACCTGATACAAATTATACTCCAGACAGCAAGGTAAAAAGAGCGGCTCTTTTCTTTGCAGTTTCAATAACCCTGTTAATTATATATGGTATTTATCTTCAAAGCGGCTCTGCCTATGCCATATTAGTTATTACAATAACTGCAGTAATCACAGGAATTGCAGGCGGATTAAATCTTAACACCATATTCGAGGTAATGATTGAAGGTGCCTCTAAGATGATGTGGCTGTTTATCATGTTTGTACTCTTTAATCCTTTTATAACCTTTATAGCAGAAGCCGGTGCCTTTGAAGCTCTGGTAGGACTAATACAGCCTCTTCTTAATTCTCAAAGTAAAGTTGTGTTTTCCTTAATATCAACTTTAACAGGTATCTTCGGTATCGGAGGAGCTGCTGTTGCTCAGTCAGTAGTTATGGACAATATGTTTAAGCCACTGGTTGCCAATCTTCACCTTTCCCCTACATTATGGGCAATGGTGCTTTTGGTAGGCTCACAGATTACCTCCTTTGCTTATCCTGAAGCAGACATGCTTGGTCAAATGGGACTAGCCCAATCTAAGGACATAAAAACTATGGTTAAATTCGGAATAATAATAACTATATCAACAATTTTATTAGTTGTTGTAAGATCCTTTTTAGGCTAAATACAGATGAAATAATCAAGCTTAAGAAGCACAGTATTTTACATATGACTAAAATCAGAAAATATCCGGAAATCACAATATCCTAAAGCCGGCAGTTTTAAAATCTCATTGAGATTACTTCCAAACTAAAGGAAAGGAGCTAATAGATATGCTGGAAAATGAAATAAAAAATTTTATCTCTAATGAAAAAGGCAGAATATCAGTGGCAGTTAAAAATTTAAAGACCGGAGAAACAATAAAGATAAATGAAAATGAAGTTTTCCCCTCTGCAAGCACCATAAAACTTGTAATAATGTCGGAGCTTTTGAAAAATGTGAAGGAAGGCAGGCTTAAATTAAAGGATACCGTTGAAATAACAAAAGAAGATATAACAGGCGGAGATGGGATAATTAAAGAATTAAATCTAAATCACAAGTTTACCTTAGAAGAACTCATGACTTTGATGATAATCATAAGCGATAATACAGCCACTAACATTTTAATAAATCTCCTTGGCATAGATAAAATAAATGCTATGGCAGAATCACTGAATATGAAAAACACAAAGCTTCAGAGAAAAATGATGGATTTAGAGGCTGCCAAAGAAGGAAAGGAAAATAAAACCACTGCAGAGGATTTAGCTAATATCCTTGAACTTATATATACAGGAAAAAACATTAGTGAAGAATACAGCCTCATGATGCTTAACATATTAAAAAGGCAGCAGGTAAAAGGGAGACTGGATTTATATCTGCCGGAAGAAGTGACTATAGCTCATAAAACAGGAGATTTGGACAAGCTAGAACATGACGTGGGGATAGTATTCCTTAAGGATTCAGATTATATTATCTGCGTCCTCACTAAAGATACAGATACCAATAAAGATGGTCGGGAAATAATAGGAAAAATTTCAAAGATGGTATATGATGAATTTAATATATAAAGGCAAGTCTTTATTTAATAAACACAAAACCTTAATTATAAGCTGAGTCATGTGCCACCAGCTAAGCTGGTGGCTTGATTAGCCCTATAAGGGCATGGTTCTGGCGGCGCTACTCGCGCTCTGAAAAAACCGCCAATGGCAAAACATTTACAGCGGCCACCCTCATCGGGTGGCTTTTTTTACTTGCTACCTTTTGCTGGCTCACCCGTGAACGGGTCAATATATTCTTTCATACTTATCTGTTCTGCTATTTGATCTTCTTGTAATGAATTTTGATATACTCATTTTGGGTGGAATACTTATCAACATATGTATATAATCTGTACATGCATTTGCTTCTATTATCTCCACTCCATTTCTTATACATATCTGTCGCAGTATCTTACCAATTTCTGCTTTATACTTACCATATATTATCTATCTTCTATATTTAGGTGCAAATACTACATGATATTAACATTTCCCATTTTGTGTGTGCTAAGCTTTCGATGTCCTTACCCATACGGCACCTCCTATGATCTTTGTTTTGCGATTGTCAGTCGCTTTTATTCTGTCATAGGGGGCTTTTTCTGTTCAGAGCTAAAGGCATTTTATCCACTGGCATAGCCAGTGGTTTTCAAAGCAAACATATAAAACAACACCAGCGTTTTTTGTTGTTGTTTTATTTACCAATAAATTTATTTATATTAAGTACAATATTAAAATTTAAACATAATATTTAATATCAAGTATAATGGAGGATTTTTTATATTTTTATGTAAATAATGTATAGTTAATACATCATTATGCCGAGGTGTTAATATGTTAAAAATAAATCTTAATAGAAGAAATAAAATATTATCACTAATTTTAGCATTTGTAATGGTTGGTTCAGTTGTTATATTATCTGTGACAAAAAAGGTATATGCAAAAGAATATATAATTAATTCCAATATTGATGATGTTTCAAAAGTGCTAATAGATATATATAAGTAAAGAGAATAAATTTAATGAATTAAAAAAAATTGGTATATATTCCCTGCCATATCTGTTAGATGAAATAGATAATGGAAATACTGAATTGATAGAAGTAGTAGAATACTTATATCCTACTGCTAATGAAAAAATTAGTTTACAAAGTGACTACAAGAGCTATGTTAAAGAGCAGAGAAGTAAAATAGATAATTTAAAAAATTTTATAGAATCTTTTAAATAATAATAATATAGGGTATAAAAGCACCTTCCGGAACTTTTGGTAAACAACTTTGATAGGATAGGAGTAACCCTATCCTCTAGTGCTAGAGTATAAAAAAGCACATATAGGGCTTTGCCAGGAAGGCTACATCCACTAATAACTTAAAAGCTCAATGTTTTTAATATTAATAAAAAGAGTAGTCCGTTGCTTAATTAAAGCTAAAATAAATAAAGAACTAGGTATTAGCTAATACCTAGTTCTTTTGATGCTTCTTAACTATATTTAATTATCCTTATTCACATCTATCTACATTTAGTTCTGCAGTTTATCATATATTTTTAATCACCAGTTCATCATAGCCTGTTTCTTCATCAAACTCTCCCTGGAAACTTACTCCGTCAATTTCCAATAGGATTATTTCACCAGTGGTATTTATTATGCATCCTGGGACTAAATGTCCTCCTAAAGTGGATAAATTCTCTCTGGAAAAGGAGATGTGCAGATGAGTCCTGTCTTCTGAAAGAGTCCCCATGAGTGAAACTATCTCCAAAGGTTCATTAACCTCTCTAATGTTCACTCCTCCGGCATCTCTCACCTTTGCCTTAGAAACGCAGCCTACCGCTGATAATACAGCAGCTGCTTTTATTTCTTTTTCCTGTGCATACTCTTTAAGGGATAAAAGAAGATCCTGACCTCTTTTAAGCCTGAAGCAGTGTGTTTTCATAAGGTCTCACCTCTATAAATTTTAATTGCGGATTTATTCTTTTTAAAGATTTTCAGTATTATTCTTAAAGAAAATCAATTTTAATTTCGCTGATGAAATATAAAGAACCAAAAGCACAGATAATATCCTCTTCTCCGGAGCTTTCAACAGAATATTTCACTCCCTGGTCAATGCTTTCAGCCACTATTACCTCCCGGCAGTACCTTTTTGCAAATACCGCAAGTTCCTTAGCAGGAAGAGCCCTTGGACTCTTTGGAGTAACCATAATCATCTTTGCAGCTATAGGAGCAATTAAGGAAAGCATATCCTCAAAACTTTTATCTCCTAATATACCTATAATGAAGGTTATCCTTTTCCCCGGGAAATACTTCTTTAAATTTTCTACGAGAACTGCCACTCCCATATTATTATGAGCACCGTCTCTTATAAAAATAGGTCTTTCCCTTAAAAGCTCAAAGCGTCCCGCCCATCTTGTGTTATAAAGACCCTTATAAATAGCTTTTTCATCAATTTTATAGCCTTTTTTCTGAAGCACTTCTATAGCTTTTAAGGCTAAAGCAGCATTTTCTCTCTGATAGCTTCCTAAAAGCTTTATTTCTAAATTATCATAGCCTAAAGCATTAAATTTCTGACCTTTATAATCAGAGTTTAATGGAATGATTTCTGAGGACTGTACCGCTGAGAGATATGCATTTTCTTCCCTGCATCGCCGCTCTATAACCTTCTGAGCTTCCTGATGCTGAGAAGCAACAACCACAGCGCCTCCCTTTTTAATTATCCCTGCCTTTTCAAAGGCTATTTTTTCCAGTGTATCTCCTAAAAAAGCTGTATGATCAATGCCTATAGGAGTTATTACCGCAGCTTCAGGTACGGAAATTATATTTGTAGCATCCAGTCTCCCCCCCATTCCAACCTCTAATACCACTATATCGCAACCTTTATTTACAAAGTACTGAAAAGCCATAGAGGTTACGATTTCAAATTCTGTATGGGAAGGCTCTGAACCCTTTTCAATTTTATCCAGTATTTTAGAGATATAGGTTATAATCTCGGAAACCTCATAGTCAGAGATCTCCTCGTCATTAACTCTTATAATTTCATTAACTTTAACAAGGTAGGGGGAATTATACACCCCTACCCTGTAACCTGCTTCTTTTAATATTGAAGCTATAAAGGCTGCTGTTGAGCCTTTACCGTTAGTACCGGCTACATGTACAAACTTAAGCTTATTTTGAGGATTACCCATAGAGTCAAGGAGGTTCTCTATGGCATCCAGTCCCGGCTTTGTACCGAGAGACTTTCTTTTATTTAAAAATTCAATAGCTTCTACATATCTCATAATTTACCTATCTTTCACATTTAAATGCCAGCTGATGCTGGATGCTTCCAGGTAATCTGCATAACACCTGATTCCATAAGATTCTTATTGTAAAAATCTGAACCGGTGTCATTATAATAGCCTTAGCTATCCTTTTAGGAAGTAAAGCTACAAATCCCATATCCATTATCATATATAGCCATAATGTATCTAACCCAAGGTTTAATACAAATGTAACTATAACTACTGCTATACTAACATTTAAAAAGCTTTTTCTTTTGTTGTGTAAAAATACTCCATACACCGCACCGGTTAAGAATGCAGTTAGGGTAAATCCCGGGAAGAAACCTCCTCCTGTAGGGAATAATAGTATGCCTATAAAATCAGCTACGGCAGCTGCAATCCCCCCCAGTATAGGTCCAAAAAGTATGGAAGTCAAAGCTATAGGTATAAAAGCAAAGCCTATTCTGACTATAGGTGTTTGAATGGATAGAAACCTTTCAAATATTATAATCAGCCCAATAAGCATGCTGATAACCACCAGATCCCTGGTGCCAAATCTTTTCTTTAAATTTTTCATAATAACCTCCTTATTTTACCACATTAAGAAGGTATTCTCTTTGTGGCAGCGGCAGCGGAAATACATCGCAAATGACAAACCATTTTTCGTCCAAGGGCAACCTCCTATCCCTTGGCACTTTACGCATATTTCCTACTCTGCATTTTTTGTTTATACCTTTATTTTACTTGAGTTACAAGTAGATAACAAGCGATATGTTGAAACACAATGTTATACTTTTGTTAACTTTCATACTTAAAGTAAGTACCGTAAATTTTCAACTTATTATCAATTATCTTTATAAATGCATTATCATAAAGCCCATAAATAACAGCATGCTGTGATGCCTCATGGATGTCTTTCATATGATCTTTACTTGCTGAATCTAAATGAGGCTCGATATTTATGTCTACAAGCCCAATTCCATCATAAATAGATAACTTCCAGTTAATTAAATATAATTTACATACTATTCTTTTTTGCCTTTTAACTGGAATTATAAACCATAAAATATGTATAATATAAATATAAAACATTTAATAATAATATTTAGGAACAATTTAAGTTCGGAATAGTCTTAGATTGCGTAATAAAGATTAATTAATATAATATGTAGACACAAATAAATCATAGAAGTGGGGAACTAAAAGATAATTTTGTTCGGCTTATTGCTTTTAAAGATCATATTAATATTGAAGCAAAATCAGTAGTTTTTCACAATGATGAATTGTCAAATACTTTTGACATGAACAAAACAGGCAATATCAAAGACTTTTGATATAAAAATTTCATTTGAGGTTATAGACTAATAGTGCAGGAGGACATTATATGGAGATTGGAGAACAAATAAAAAAATATAGAACAGAAATGAAGCTTTCACAGGATGAATTATCTGAAAAGATTTTTGTATCTCGTCAAACTATCTCGAATTGGGAAAATAATAAGAACTATCCTGATGTGAAAAGCTTACTATTACTAAGCTCTCTTTTCAATGTATCTCTTGACATATTAATTAAAGGAGACCTTGAAGAAATGAAAGAACAAATCAACAAAGAAGATATTGATAAATTTAAAAATGATGGCAATATCTTTAGTATTCTGCTATTATGTACAATTTTATTGCCTGTGCCACTTACAGTACTCATGGGATATGTTGGGTTTGGAATTTGGGGATTGATTGCTCAGCATCAATATATTATGCCCTTCGAGTTGAAAAATATAAAAAGAACTTTAATATCCAAACTTATAGGGAAATTATTGATTTCTTAGAGGGTAAAAACATGAATGAACTTGAAAAAAATCAGGAGTATGGAAAAAGGCCATATCAGAAGTTTTTATTAGCAGTAGGTGCTGGTTTATTGACAATAGTTGTAGCGGTCATTCTGGGATTTATATTATTATAGCTGATAAATTTCAAACTAAAAATTTTATAAAAAAGATAGGGGTAATTGCTTACTCCCTATCTTTTCTCATCTTAATTTAAAACATTTAATTAATTATAAAGGAAACAATGGAAGCTCCTCTAAGAAGATTATATCCTCTCTCTTTGCAGCATCTCCCTCTGCAAGGATAGCCGCTTTAGCTGCTACCTTAGCTCCTGCTTTTTCTACCAGTCTGGTTATGGCATCAAGAGACTCTCCTGTGGAGATAACATCGTCAATTAAAGCAACGGTTTTGCCCTTAATCATTTCTGCATCCTTGCCGTCTAAGCATAAAACCTGAGGTTTTTGAGTGGTTATGGAAACCACCTCATCTACAAGAGGTTCGTCCATATAAGGCTTTATACTTTTACGAGCAACTATATACTTAGATTTATTTAAAAGGCGGCTTATTTCGTTAACAAGAGGTATACCCTTTGCCTCTGCGGTAATAAGGTAATCCACCTCAGGTAATTTCTTAGCAAGCTCTCCTGCTGCTGCAGTAACAAGCTCACAGTCTCCTAAGATTACAAAGCTCGCAATAGCCAGATTAGGAGCGATTTGTATGATTGGCAGTTCTCTTCTTAGTCCTGCTACATTTAATTTATATGTATTATCCATTATTTTTATCCCCTTTCTGTTATATACCAAGACCTGCAGCAAAAAGCAGCTTCAATGCTATACCGCAAACCATTCCTATGAAAGGATCGGTGAAGGCTGTAACACCAATTGTCACACCGGCCACTATGTTATCTCCTGGATTTGCACCGGAAAAAGCGGCTGCGGCATTAGTAGGAACAGTAACCACAGCACCAAGGATCAATAAAAATCCTGCTATAGATTGGCTTGGCACAAACTTACCTATCTTAGGAAGCATTCCTGTAAACAGTATTGCAGCCATAATTACCATCATTATAATTCCTGAAGTAACAGCGTGAGGTGCACTGGCAGTGGCAGATATAATAGCTTCTACAGGAGCTCCTCCAAAAAGAGAGCTGGCAGCATCAGCAAGTCCTGAATAAATTGTAAGATGATCTATATTTTGTGAAGTACCTGCAATCCCTCCGGTTATAGAACCAAAAGCGATGTTAGCACCTATTGTTAAGCATGCAAGAGCTAATGCTCCTCTAAGAACAGAAAAGTTAAACATAGGTTTAATCATAGTAAGCTTGCCCATTTTCTCTTCAGGAATTATAGATGTTATTTCCTGATTGCAAAGCTTAGCAGCAGCACTGGAGACCACAAGGGAAATAACTATGGTATAAACCAAATTTTGTCCCATAAAGAAATAAACCACAACAGCAGTAGCAATGGACACCATACCTACCAGCTTATTTTCTTTTGTCATATCAAAGGCTACCTTTGCCAGCACTAATCCCACACCTGCCATCATAGCATTTAATACAACATCTCCAGCAAAATCAACTATTAAAGTAAGTAATCCTCCTAAACCAAGGACTACCATAGCAATACCAGCAAAGAACACCATAGAAAGACGCTCGCGCATACTTTTACCCATAGTTCCTGCCATTACTATTGTCTCAGCCTGGAAGGATATAGGAGCTACTGAACCAAGAGCAAAACAAGCAATAGCACCTATTATAAACCCTAAAGCGGTAGGTACTGAAGCAAAGCCCATGGATATAGCTAAAAGACCTTGAGGAATACCGTTTAATACAACACCAATTGCAGCTAACAAATCCTGAAAAAATTCCATAAAAACTCCTCCCTTGATAAACATAACTTATAGGAAAACCCCCGATGTTCATCAAAACATATTTTTAAACTTAAGATAATTGCGGTTCGAACTTTACCGAACTATTTTCTAATTTTAACATTAATAATTCGGTTTTACAAGGGTATTTACGGATATTTTTATAAGCTAGATTATGTAATGTTTGCTTTTTTAAGGACAAACAAGAGGACAACCAGGTGACTGGCACCTGACAAGTGACAAAAAGGAGCATCTATAGATTAAAAATCCATAGTGCTCCTCTTATTCTATATATTTTTATAACACGCAATAATATTTATAAGCCTTATAATATATTGCCATTTGATTCAATTACTTTTTTATACCAATAAAATGAATCCTTTTTTATTCTCTTTTGTGTTCCATTGCCGAAATTATCTTGATCTACATATACAAAGCCATATCTTTTAGACATTTGAGAGGTTCCGCAGCTTATAAAATCTGTTGTTCCCCAAGTAGTATATCCCATAACCTCTACTCCATCCTTTATAGCCTCTCCCACCTGCTCTATATGCTTCTTTAAATAATCAATTCTATATGAATCGTGAATCTTACCATCTTCTGATACATCGTCATTGGCTCCCAAGCCGTTTTCCACTATGAACAAAGGAACCTGAAACTTATCATACAGTCTGTTTAAAGTAATTCTAAGACCGATAGGGTCAATTGGCCAATCCCATTCAGTCATTTCTAAATAAGGATTTTTTAATGCTCCAACAAGACTCCCTGAATCCGTAGCTATATGTTTAGGATCTGCAGACGCCAAATATGTCATATAATAGCTAAATGCTATGAAATCAGCTGTATTATTGTTTAATATATCTGAATCTTCAGGACTCATTTCAATATTAATGCTGTTTTCTTCAAAATATCTATACATATATTGTGGGTACCTACCCCTTATAAGCACCTCAGGATAAAAGGTATTTATCTGTTCCTCCTTCAAGGCCTGGAGCTGATCTTCAGGTTTTGAAGTAGCAGCATAAGTTTCCAGTCTTGCTATCATGCATCCTATTTTAGCCCCAGGCATTATCTCTCTTGCAGCTTTTGTAGCCAAGGCGCTGGCGACTAATTGATGATGCGTTGCTTGGTATTTTATCTGTTTTTCATTTCCGTTATACTTTGATGCGTCGCAGATAACCCCTCCGCATGTATAAGGACTTGTCAGCATCATATTCAATTCATTAAAAGGAATCCAATATTTTACTCTCTTCTTATATCTATTGAAAATTACCTTAGCAAATTTAACATAATCCCCAATAGCTTGTCTACTTTCAAATCCATTATATTTCTTAACTAAGTGAATAGGCATCTCATAATGAGTTATGGTTACAAGAGGTTCAATACCGTATTTCTCTAACTCATCAAAAACCTTATCATAAAAGGCTAACCCTGATTCGTTAGGCTCCTCCTCATCTCCTAAGGGAAAAATGCGTGTCCATGCTATTGATAGTCTGTATACTTTAAATCCCATTTCTGCAAAGAGAGCAATATCCTCCTTATACCTATTAAAAAAATCAACCCCTTTTCTTTTAGGAAAATAATATTTCTCCTCATTATTCATATACTCCATAAGTTCTTTAGAAGAAACTTCTATCTTCATATTGTCATTGCTATGCTCCATTTTTCTATACGGATGCATATCTGATATAGATAACCCCCTTCCATCTGCGTCATATCCACCTTCTGCCTGACTGGCTGAGGATGCTCCTCCCCATAAAAATTCTTTCGGAAAAACTATATTATTCATTTTTACCTCCTGTAATTGATATTTTATTTATTATTTAATAGCTGCAAGCAGCTTATCTCCTGCCTTTACATCATTATTATTAGCAACGGTTAGTACATCTAAATATTCATCACTATTTGTAACTATTATTGGGGTAACTACCGAAAGACCTTCGTCAATAATTCTGCTTCTGTTAAATTCTAATAATAAATCTCCTCTTTTAAAGGTATCCCCCACCTTTATCTTTTTAAAAAAGACATTCTGTTTTAAATTTACAGTTTCCAGACCTATGTGAATTAATAGTTCAATACCATCATTAGACTTTAATCCCATTGCATGACCAGTATCAATCAAAGCGGTAATAATACCGTCAAAAGGAGCGATTATTTTGTTGTCACAAGGATTTAAAGCAACTCCTTTACCTACCATTTCTTTGGAAAAAGTATTATCATCAACCTTTTCAAGGGGAATTAATGAACCTGAAATAGGACTGGATATAATAAAATTACTTTCCTTATCTACTGATGCTGATTTTTTATCCTCTAGTTTCTCTGATTCTTCTGAAACATCCTCAAAGCCAAAAACTAAAGTTAGTCCAAAAGCTAGTACGAAACTTACAGCTACCCCTAAAAGAGCAATAATAAAGTTTCCAACACTTCCATCAGGATTAACGGTTACAGGTAATGCAGCAATCCCTGGTGCCACGAATCCAAAATATCTCATTCCAAGTGATAAAGCAACAGCACTGACAGCTCCCCCTGAAATCATCACTGCATAGAGTGGTTTTTTAAGCTTTAAGTTAACACCATATAATGCCGGTTCTGTAATACCCAAAAGAGCCGAAACTCCTGAAGAAATAGCTACATTTCTGAACTGCTTATTTTTTGTTTTTAAAGCTACAGCAAATACTGCTCCTGCCTGAGCAATATTAGAGAATAAGCTTACAGGAAAAAATCCATTATCATATCCATAGCTTGATAAGTTCTGTAAAAGCACAGGAAAATAAGCATAATGCATACCTGTCATAATTATAAGGGGATATATTCCTCCCACTAAAATCCCTGCTATTAAGGGGAACTTATCAAATAAATAATTTGATGCTAGGGCAACATAGCTTCCCATATAGGTTCCTATAGGACCTATAAAAGCAAGAACTATAGGCACAGTTATTGTAAGGGTAAGTAAAGGTGTAAACACCAGCCTTAAAGTTTTAGGAATAATCCTGTCAAGGTATTTATATACATAGCTCATTAACCATATTCCCAATATGATGGGAAGCACAGAAGAAGCATATGAAACAACGGGAATATGAAGAATATTAAGGAATTTCATAGGTGCTTCCATGGATAAAATACTTGGATACATCAGTATACCTGCTAAAGAAATTCCAATAAATTCATTCAACCTAAACCTTCTTGACGCAGAGGCAGCTAATAAAAATGGTAAGAAATAAAAGGCAGCATCAGAGATAATATTTAAAATAGTATAGGTATCCCCTGAACCTTCAATCCACTTTAAGGTAACTAAAAGAGATAGAACTCCCTTCATAATACCTGCACCCACTATAGCGGGGATTATTGGGGTAAATATTTGGGCTATAGTATCCAATATATTATCCAAGACTCTACTCTTTTTGGGAGCCTCCACGCTTTTCTGAAAATTAAGCATAAGATCTAGTTCATTGAAAACATTATTAACATGATTTCCCAAAATAACTTGAAACTGTCCGCTTTTAAACTGTACACCGGCAACTCCTTCTACCTTTTCCAGTTTTGTAATATCAGCCTTTTCATTATCCTTAAGATATAATCTTACTCTGGTTATACAATGCAGCCCATCTGCTATATTTTCTCTTCCACCTGAAAATTCAATAATCTTTTCTGCTATACTTTTATAATTCATTTTTTACCTCCTTTAAATAAAAAAAACCTAAAAGTATCGCTAAACATAGCGTACATTTAGGTTAAGCCTTTTCAGTAACTCCCTATTGCTTCATTCGTATTCTTGCAATATGTAATATTAAATAGAACTTTTCATTATCAGAATAATACATGTTGTACTTTTCGCCCAAATAAGCATTTATTATTTTCACACATTCAAATTCCTCAGGATATTTTCTCTTTGCAATTGAATACAGCTCCTTCATATCCTCTTCAGGAACCTTTTCCATCCTAAGCTGCCTTATAACAAAATATCTCAGATGAGCCAAAAACCTAGCGTATCCAGGCATATTTTGATGTATCCATCCCTTAAAGTATTTTCTCACAATATCAAGCACTTCACTTAGTATTTTTGTAATCTCCATGGTTTCATGCAAATCTTCCTCATTCATTACAGCATTTACAAAATGCATAGCTATATAAACCACTTCAGATTCAGGCAACTGTATCTTTGTCTCCTTTAATACTAAATTAACAGCATTTCTTGCAGCCATATATTCTAAAGGATAAATATATTCTATCTCCTCCTGTAGCGGACTTTTAAAACTTCTTCCCTGCTGCTCTCTCTCTACAGCGCAGTTAATATGGTCTGCTATTGTAACCAATACCATAGGATTCAGCTTTTTCTTCAGAATCCCTTCAGCAGATTTTATTATATCCCCGGTAACATCTAAAACCTTTACAGGGATATCATTTAACATGTCTACTAATTTGTTTTGTTCCTTTACGGTCTTCGGATAAAACTTCTGTGTAACATTTTTTTCATCAACCTTGTCTCCTTTTTTCTTAGAAAACCCTACCCCCTTTCCTATTAAAATAATTTCTATTCCGGAATCATCTTTAGCCAGTACTATATTGTTATTATAAGGTATCACTATATTCACGGCATCCTCCCCCTTACATGAAAAAAACCAAGAGATGTAATCATATCTTTACACCTCTTGGTAATGCCTTCAAAAGTTACACCCAAGACTATATTAATCTCATTATAACTCTTGTTACAACTTTGTCAACACTATAATGCTAAATTTTCTAAATATTTGTAACTTTATATGTTATTTTGTCTTTTTTTTACAAAATATAGTTAAAACCTTTTACTTTTACTAGAGCGAAAAGGCCCAGGAAAATATCCTGAGCCTCATTTATTATGATATCATTTATTATATTTTTTCATTCTATAACCTAAAACACAAACTCCGGCTAAGCTTAAAACAGCAGTTAATATAATAAGGTTCATATTACTGTTATCACCGGTATCAGGGTTTTCAGCATTTTCCCCAACATTACTGCCGGAAGGGACTTTTACAGAAGCTTCAGGTTTAGCAGGGTTATTAGGAGTTTCCGGTGTAACCGGTTTCTCCGGAGTTCCTGGCTTTGCAGGAGCTTCAGAGAACGTCCATGAATTTGTGTAAATAATTATAAACAAGATATATAGAATTGGAAATTACTACAGAGAGCAAGCTCTGTAGTAATTTTTATTGTTGTAGAATACCACCTGCTATGCGGGTGGTTCAAAAAAGCTTTCAGCGGTGAGTAGAAAAAAAGAAAACCTCCGATATAAAATAGAATTAGGTTTGCCGACCAAAACTAGATTATACGGAGGTGTGTCCTGATGGACAATAGTAGTTTAGCACACAGCAAATATGATTGTAAATATCA
>NZ_CCXI01000120.1 GCF_000820705.1 Clostridium polynesiense
TATAGTCTTTGCACCAAAATACAGAAGGCAAATAATATATGGCCAGATTAAAGCGGATATAGGAGTAATATTGAGGCAGTTATGTGATCATAAAGGTGTAGAAATAATAGAAGCTAATGCATGTAAAGATAATATACATATGCTTGTAAGTATACCGCCGAAATTAAGTGTGTCACAATTTATGGGATACTTGAAAGGAAAGAGTACACTTATGATATTTGATAGACATGCAAATATGAAATACAAATATGGAAATAGACAGTTTTGGTGTAAAGGATACTATGTGAGTACAGTAGGAAGAAACAAAAAGGCAATAGAAGAATATATAAAAAAGCAAATACAAGAAGATATAGCATATGAACAAATGAGTTTAAAAGAATATATCGACCCGTTTCACGGGTGGTCATGATTTTATTGGGAATAACTAAATACTGAGATAGTGTAACTGGTTATGCTATTAGTTTAGATAAATAGAAAGTTTTTATACATACTTTTTATAAAAAAATTAAATACTATAGGTACTGTTCAAGCCTATCAGGATACATGATGCTGAGCTGAGCCAGTGTGCTGTGCCAGTTCTGCATCGGCGAAATCCACTTAACCATAATCTTCTCTGTAGCTAGGTATAATGCCTTTCTCAGCGCATCATCAGTGGGAAATGAAGTTCTTACTTTTGTGAAATTTCTTAACTGCCTATTAAAACCTTCAAGAGCATTTGTCGTATAGATTATGCGGCGAATTCCGGAGGAAAATCAAAGTAGGTAGATAGATTACCCCAGTTATTAAGCCACGACTGAGTCACTATTGAGTATTTCTCTCCCCAGGTTTCTTCTAAGGATTCCAGGGCCTTCAACGCTTGTTCTTCGTTAACAGCTTTGTAGACTTCTTTAAGGTCGGCCATGAAATCTCTGCTATCCTTAGAAGAAATATATTTTATGGATTTCCTTATCTGGTGTATGATACAGCTCTGTATATTGACGTCTGGGAAAACCGCCTTAATGGCGTCGGGCAGGCCTTTGATTCACCAAAGCTGCTTTTTATAGTTTTAGGACTGTATCCATTCCTATAATTTCTTGAGTCAGGGGCTGTTCTCTCGTACTTCTCCCTCCCGATGTGCTCTTCCATCTCTGCTTCTAAAAACTGTTGAATTATGTTTCCGAAGAGCCTCTGCATAAGGCCGTTCTTTCCCACTAAATCTTCCATGCTGCTACACTTCTTCAATTCTTCATTAAGGTCTATGTTAGTTAAATTCAAATCAGGCATAATCTCATACTCCTTCTCTTTTTTCTTATAGTTATTATTTCCTATTTTTCCAGTTCACCATACATAGAAAAAACGCCAGAAGATTTGTTTACACAAAATCTCTGACGTTCCCTCTTTGCTTTGATTTGTAATTATATAAACAGATAACAATGGATCCAGCTATTGTCAAAATTAACACAGCAACTGGTAAGTTATCATAATGATCTAAAATAAAATTTGTTATTTCAAGCATATTGTCTCCCCTCGTTATTGTTGTGTGGTACTTCTGTACTATATGATAGTATAACTAACACACTCAATCCCGTCAACTCTATCTGTTTATCCTTACATCTCTCCATTTCATTATATTATGTTAATATAATCACTTATAAGAAACAAACCAGGTTGCCTTTTCATATTATATCAACCTGGTTTATGACTATTTAAAATGTTTTATTTCTTCCATATATTTTTTTGCATCCTTTAAGAAACTCCATACGATTAATACCATGATAATTCCAACTGGAAATGCTGCAATAATACTAACTGTCTGGATATTGCTCATAGAACTGTCTGAGAATACCAATGCGATTGGTAACAAAATCAGTAATAAGCACCATAATAACTGAATAGATCTGTGTGGATGTTCATTGTCATTCAACTCTTTGTAGCTGTAACAAGAAGCTGTATATGCGATAGAGTCAAAGGATGTTGCATAAAATGCAACCATAGTAACCAATACCCAAATTAATAACACTGTTGCCCAAGGGATTGTCTCGATTATATTGATAATCATACCGTACAAATCTCCTGTTTTGCTGTATTCTGCAATAAAGTCTGCGATTCCAGATGTCTGTAATCCCAAAGAATAGTTTCCAAATACCACAAAACTAATAATTGTGGAACCTACACCGAAGATATATCCTCCTAAGATTGTCTGACGTACTGTTCTTCCTCTTGAAATGTTTCCGATAAAGAATGGAGCCGCTACACACCATACCATCCAGTATGCCCAGTAATAAATTGTCCAATCTTGTGCAAAGTTTGTTGTTCTCTGTGGATCGATATATGTAGATAATCCGATAAAGTTCTGGATCATTCTACCAAATGACTCAATTCCTGTTTCAATAATGTACTGTCCCTGTCCTCCTACGAGAAGAACAAAAATCATCAAACCATAAAATAAATAAATACATACATTTGCAAGAATACTGATCCCCTTAAATCCATGAAGGAGAGAATAGGTATAAACTGCACATGTAATTAAAATAATAATAATTGTAATTGCTGTTCTGCTGATAGTTACATGGAACAAGCTCTGAATAATTGTTGCCATTAATGGTGTTGCTACACTAAATGTTGTCGCTGTTCCTGCCAACAAAGCAAATACTGCTAACAAGTCAATTACTCTTCCCCAAACACCATCTGTATGTTTTCCCAATACCGGACGACATGCCTCTGAAAATCTCTGTTTATTTCTTTTTCTTACGTGGAGCATAAAACCAAATGCTACTGCAAGTACAAGATAGAATCCCCAAGGGATAAAACTCCAGTGGAACAACGGGAATACTCCTGCCCATTCCTGAACTGTTCCCAATTCAGCAATATGTGGGTTTGTAGCATACATTACCCATTCTGAAAAAGAATAGAATAAAATATCCGCTGCAAGACCACAAGTAAACATCATACTTCCCCATGCAAAGAATGAATACTTCGGCTTTTCATCTGGTTTACCAAGTACAATATCGCCATACTTTGACGCACATACATAAAGTGAAACTAAGAAAATTCCCAATCCAACTACAATATAAAATGTTCCCATTGTGTCACCAAAGAAAAAACGTACCTGGCTCAACACTGCATTTGACTGTTCTGGAAATAAGAGGAATAAAATACTCAACCCTCCAATAATCGCCAATGGTACCAACGTAATCATCCAATCAATTCTCTTTTTCATTCATCTTTCTCCATTCCTTGAGTCTCATAAAAATATCTGTATCTGTCCCCTGCGCAAAATATAAAGCCGGCCGCTGCATTATTTTTATCCTTAAATGCTTTGATCTCTGTCAAATTTTTTTCTTCCACGCCCAACTCTTTTGCACATTTCTGCAAAATGCAAGAACCTGTTTCGTTCCAGTAAGCCGGATCGAATTCTCGAAGTTCATCCCAAGGTATCAAATTCAAAAATAAAACCTCCCGGATACTTTCGAATCTTTAAAGGAAGTTCCTGCATATGCTCGATGTAAATTAGTCTCCCAAAGCTTATCTACCGTCTCTGGCTTCTCATATTCTTCTTCCAAGATTGATAAGAACTTTTGAGAAAACTCATTAGACCAGAATACATGTCCCAACATGATCCATGAATCTGTTCCGCCTACCTTTACATCCTGAATCCATCCATCTTTCTCTGTCACACACCACTCTTCTGTACTTCCCTCTGCATACACACAAGAATAGTAGGAATCCTCTACTTCACATTCAAAAGGATCCTGTAAAAAATAGTTATCTGAAGAACAAATGTAAGAATTCTTCAAATATTCACGGGCTGCAAAAATGCTTCCATTATTGTTTCGATTCAAGAACTCTGGATTGTGTACTAAAATCACACCAAACTTCTCTTTCAAATACTCAAACTGTTCTGCTTTATATCCTGTAACGATTACAATTTCCTCAATTCCAGCCTCTCGCAACTGACGAATCTGTCTCTCGATCAGGACCTCCCCTCTCACTTCAATCAAAGCCTTTGGCTTCTCATAAGAAATAGGAGCAAATCGACTTGCGGCTCCTGCTGCCATAATAATTGCATTATCTACTTGCATTTTTCTAACTCCTCTTTCACAATCTTGTAGTAATCTTTTGCATAACGATACTGTCTCAAAGAATACTCACCAAATTCTACTCCCAAGTTTCTCTTATATTCACACCAGTTACTCCATAGCAATCCACATACAGCAATATAACAATATATTTTAATTCTTATCTCATGAGGGCATCCTTCTACAAAATACGCATCAATCAGACTATCGACTTGTTCTTTATTGTAAAGAGAATATATACAAAACATAGCTACATCAACATGTGGATCTTGCATTCCAGCGTATTCCCAATCAATCAAACGAATTTCTTCTTTGCCATATTTTTCAATAAACAAAAAATTATCGGGAACAGCATCTACGTGTGTCAATACCTTTTCACCTACATGCGTGTTAATATATTCTTTTAAAGAATATACTTTTTCTTTTGTTTTTGTATAATCCTTATAGATAGATGGCGTTCCTTCCAATAATGTCTCATAAAACTCCATTTGTCCAAAAATATCAAATTCGTGATCTACTTTTAATCCTAACTCGTGAAATTCACGTAGCCTACACATACATTTTCCCACATCATCTCTATTATCAGGATTACAAACTCTTGCATTTTCTAAAAACTCTGTGATTTTATAACCACTCTTTGGATTGATATAAGCAATATCATCACAAATTTGCTTGCCATCAATAACACCATAAACTGAAGCTTCTTGTCTACGGTTAATTAACTTATCTGTTCCCTCTCCTGGAATACGCATAATATACTTTTTATTTTTACAAGAAAAAAGAAAAGAACGATTTGTCATTCCTTTTTTAAGCACAGTAATATCAGTTATTTCTTCCTCTCTTGCATCTAATGCATCACAAATTATATGTATAGCATCTGTCTTTAATTGATTTGAATCACTATCAAGTTCTCTAAGTTGTTCATATGTGTTAATCTCAACTACATTTGCTGAATGAACTACATTCGCAGCCACGATCATACGGTCTTTCTGATACAAAGCTTCTTCCCAGAATACGCCATCATATCGTGGTTTTCGGGATAACGCTTCAATCTTTTCAACCACTACTTTCGCATCTTTCTCAGCCAGATAACAAATTCCAATCATGGCATTTCCAGCGGAACTCTTTGGAACACTGACCAATTCCATCTTACGATTCACACGCACATCACTTTCATCGTCTACCAGATCACTTACCATATACCAGGAGTACATCTCATGTCTGTGGAACGGATTGTTATTACACCAGATATCACAAGGAATCACGTAAGCATTGCTCATATGCTTTGTAACCAACTTCATAGAATGAAGATTGTTCTTTGTCGCATAATCTGCATTCACAACTAACTCTACTCCATATTCATCTATCAAATATTCATAGCGTTCTTTCAAAAATCCAACAACGACATAAATCTCTGTGATTCCAACTTCATGCAGCTGCTTAATGATTCTCTCGATCAATGGCTCTCCATTGACTTCCAACAGTCCTTTTGGCATTTCCGTATTGATTGGAACCATACGCATTCCAAATCCTGCTGCCAGAATAATGGCTCTGTTTGGAGTTTTTTCCTTATATTCCTCCATCGCCTTTTCTGTTGGACGAATCTCTTCATCGATATAACCAAGTTTTATCAAATCCTTCAATGTACGGTTGACTACACCCAATGAATGACCCGCTCTCTCAGCGAGCACTCTCTGATTAATATATGGCTCTGTTAAAAGTGTATTTAAAATATCGCTCTCTTGTTTGTTCATATTTTACCTTCCTTCATTTTTTATGAACACTGCCTCGTAAAAATTCTACTCTCTCTGCCGTTCTTCACAACAAGCATGACAAAAAGCGTAGAATCATAATTTGCCAAAATATCTTTTAGATATCACGTTCACGTTACTACAAAAATTATTTTCATGAACAACGTTATGTTAACACATTAAAAACGGAAATGCACCTATTTTATATCTTAAGCGCATAGTTTTAGTCTCGTTTGAAAATATCTCTAGTGTATACTTTTTCTTGGACATCATCCAATACACTATCATATCTATTAGCAATAATTGCCTGGCTTAATTCTTTAAATTTTTTCATATCATTAACAACTTTAGATCCAAAGAAGGTTGAACCATCTTCCAATGTTGGCTCATATACGATAACTGTTGCGCCTTTTGCCTTAATACGCTTCATAACACCCTGAATAGATGATTGACGGAAATTATCAGAATTGGTTTTCATTGTTAATCTATACACACCAATCACGCATTCTTTTTCCTGATCTGCTGCAAAGTCTCCTCTATTATAGTAATCGTAATATCCAGCCATAGACAATACTCTATCTGCAATAAAATCTTTTCTTGTACGATTAGACTCTACAATAGCTGACATCATATTCTGAGGGACATCCGCATAATTAGCTAATAACTGTTTTGTATCCTTTGGAAGACAATATCCACCATACCCAAAAGATGGATTGTTGTAATGAGCACCAATTCGAGGATCCAAGCATACACCATCAATAATCTGATGTGTATTCAATCCTTTCATTTCTGCGTAAGTATCTAATTCATTGAAATAAGAAACACGCAATGCCAGATATGTATTAGCAAATAACTTCACTGCTTCTGCCTCTGTAAATCCCATAATTAAAGTATCTATATCTTCCTTAATAGCACCTTCCTGCAGAATCTGAGCAAATGTATTTGCTGCCTTTACAAGTCTTGCATTTTCTACATCTGTTCCCACAATAATTCTGGATGGATATAAGTTATCATATAAAGCTTTTGATTCACGTAAAAATTCAGGACTAAAAATAATATTATCGCAATGATATTTTTCTCGTACATATGCTGTAAACCCAACTGGAATTGTGGATTTGATTACCATAATCGCATCTGGATTATATTGAATTACCAACTGAATTACTTTCTCAACTGCTGATGTATCGAAAAAATCTTTTTGACTATCATAGTTTGTCGGCGCTGCAATCACGACAAAATCTGCGTCTTTATAAGCCTCTTCCGCATCTAGTGTTGCCTTAAGGTTTAACTCTTTCTCTGCCAAATACTTTTCAATATATTCATCCTGTATTGGACTAATTCTATTATTTATTTTCTCTACTTTTTCTGAAATAATATCTACAGCAATTACTTCATTATTTTGAGACAAAAGTGTTGCAATAGATAGCCCTACATACCCTGTTCCTGCTACTGCAATCTTCATCATTACTCATCCCCTTCCAAATTCTTCAAAAGTGCATAATAATTACAAATGTATTGCTCATCATCTTTTTAATATTCTAATTGTCGCTTGCATAATATAAATCTCTTGCGCATTGCTACCTATTTAATTCCTTTAAGAACAAACGCTTGTGCCATTAATTTTACATTTGGTCGCATATCCTTTATAAAACAAGGAATAATCATGCTTGTTCCAATCTGAGTAATCACCGAAGCTAACGCTGCACCAGACGGTCCCCATAACGGAATAAATATATAGTTAAGAACAATATTTAAAATAGCCGCAGTACAATACATATATTTCAAATACTTTTGTTTATTTTCACAAACAACCCATGCATTTCTCGCCACTCCAAGATATGAAAATATTGTATACCATGTAATAATTTTTAACGGTTGAACAGATGCCATGTAAGCATCACCATACAATATTGTAATTATATATTTTCCAAAAACAATAAAACTAAACGCAACAGCTATTGAAATATATATAACAATTGCATACAACTGCCTATTTTTACGTTCAAAGGCTTCTTTATCTTTTTTGTGCAACTGCATAATTGTTGGAAATAGCGAATCTATAATTGCTTGTAGTACAAATACCCACATTAAATTTACTGTTAAAGCTAATGAATAATAACCAACAGAGACTTCATCCATCATTTGCTTAAGCATAAGCTTATCTGTCTGAGCGTAAATAGCAACCATCATTCCTGACAATATATAATGATAGCTTTTTCTTAAAAGATTTTTTCCTTTTTCCCAAGAAAAGGATAACTTAGGTCCCCCATTTTTTTTGTAAACTATATATAACATTGTGCCTAAACAAATATAGTCCACTGATGTTGCAAATGCAAACCAATCCACACTTTTGCCAGTAACAAGTAGAAAGATACGATAAGCCGAAGTTACAAGATATGCAATTAATGTTGCTATCGATGTAATCTTAGATTGATATCTGGATTGAAACCAGTAATTAATGGTATCGAGTGTTTGAAAAATCAAAGCAACACTACACAATGCTGTAACCGCTAATGTCAATGGTTCATTTTTGTCAATAACACTTACAACCCCTACTATCATAATAGATGATACTAGTGCAGAAACTAATCTTAATACTAAGGTAGTTCCTATTGCTTTTCCTTGTTCATTAGGATTATCCATAAAATCTTTTATAATAACGTAATTAATTCCCAGCGAACAGAAAGATGTAAAGAATGCCACATATGCTCCTGCATAATTAATTATGCCATAATTACCAGGGCCAAGATACCGAGCTGTAAGAATACTAATAAAAAAAGACAAAATCATTTGTACAACGCGACCACCAATTAACCAAATCGCATTTTTTGCTTCTTTACTATTCATCACTTTTATTTTTATTAATCTCAATATCCTATGCAAATCATATCCTCCATAATTAATACTTTTGAAACCTATTTATTTTAATTCAGCAATTATCTATTTCCATACATTTTTTTATAATAATTTTGATATTCTCCAGAGATAATAGTTTCCCACCACTCTTTATTATCCAAATACCACTGGATTGTTTTTTTAATACCATCAGCAAACTTAGTTTCCGGTAACCAACCAAGCTCATTATGTATTTTAGTCGGATCGATTGCATAACGCATATCATGTCCTTTTCGATCTGTAACATATGTAATAAGGCTTTCTGGCTTTCCAAGTTCCTTGCAAATAATCTTTACAATATCAATATTTCTCATTTCATTATGACCACCAATATTATAAACTTCTCCAATACGTCCCTGGTGTATAATTAAATCAATTGCTTTACAATGATCTTCAACATACAACCAGTCTCGTACATTTAAGCCTTCCCCATAAACTGGTAATGGTCTATCATTTAATGCATTTGCAATCATTAAGGGTATCAATTTCTCTGGAAAATGATATGGTCCGTAGTTATTGGAGCAACGGCTAATAGTTACAGGTAAATTATATGTTCTATGATACGCAAGAACTAAAAGATCCGCACTAGCCTTTGATGAACTATATGGACTACTTGTGTGAATTGGTGTATCCTCCGTAAAAAACAAATCTGGTCTATCAAGAGGAAGATCACCATATACTTCATCTGTTGATACCTGATGACATCTCTGTATTCCATACTTACGGCAAGCATCCATAAGAACTGCTGTACCTTTAATGTTGGTATCAAGAAAAACTTCCGGATTGTGAATAGAACGATCCACATGACTTTCTGCGGCAAAATTTACGATAATATCTGGATTTTCTTCTTCAAAAAGCTTATATACTGCATCTCTATCAGTAATACTCTCCTTAACAAATCGAAAATTCGTATTATCCATAACTGGCATCAACGTTGACAAATTGCCTGCATATGTTAAACAATCTAAACAAATAATACGATAATCAGTATATTTCTTTAACATATGAAATATAAAATTACTACCTATAAATCCAGCTCCTCCAGTTACAATAATTGTCTTTTTCATAAATCTCTCTCCAATCTTATAATTTTACCTCTTTGTTGCAAGTTACTTTTCTTTGTCCTAATTAATGAAACAGAAAGTCCTAAAAGCAAATAAAAATAAGGTTCTGTCAAGTAACTACCTGATATGAACAATTTTACAAACCCCATACAGAATGAAATTAAATATATACTTCTAACACATGAATCCTCACTAACAATCCTTAAACCTGAAACTATTTTTACTAACACTATGATAAGAATTATTCCTCCAATAATTATTCCAAAATTGATCAACAATTCCAAAATAATACTATGTGCATACTGCTCTACAAAATATCTATCGCTTCCAAGTCCATATCCAAATGGATATTGAGCCAATCGCTGCCAAAGGACTTTTTGAATATCCAACCTTCCGCTATCAAAACTGGTACCTGCCGTATATTCACCTAAAAAAGTCTGAAATACTCGCGTGCTTAAGTTATGATCTAATGCATACTGATAAAGTCCCTTAAGTGCAATATCATATAAATTTGTAAACGTCGCGATAAATATAAAAACACCGATTCCCAAAAGTAAAAGTACTCTTTTTTTTACATTCATACTAATTGTTTTATAAATTGTCAATAGTAGAAACATTACTAGGAAACACACAATAGAACCTCTATTTCCAAGCATTACCAAATTAAAAAAACCGTATAAAACTACTAATAACTTTATGATAGACATTTTTTTGAAAATATCCGCCATAAGCAGTAATATATGTGGTAATAATGAGTAAGGTATATATTGATTCGATGACCACTCGTATTCAAAACCTCCGTTGGTATTATTAAATACAATAGTCAATATTAGAATACTTAGAATAGATACGATACTCAATATATTTAAAAGCCCATTATCTATGTGTAACTTTTTATGTAATGCAAGTCCCACATAATACATTACAAAACATTGTAGTAAAAATTCTGGCCATATTTCATTAAACGGTTCTGTTGTTTTTGCATTAACAAGTAACGTTACTAACACAACAATAATAGCAAGGAATCCCAAAAGCAAATCCTTACTTCGAACACATTTTGAAATATAAGGAATTGATCCGATTATTAGAAAGGAAACGATTAATGATAGAAAAATAAATCCAATACTCGGAATTCTCTTCAACACTATCCCAAAGTAGCGAAAAAAAGCATGATACCCCCATAAAAAGGTAACTAATCCTAAAAATATCTTCTCACTGCTCATTCTTCGTATCATTTTTCCCTTACACCTCATTTATTTTCAAGTTAAAACTTCAATATTCCATCGGCAACTTTATGTAAATGTTCGCCATATGGAGATTTCCCATATCTATTGGCAGAAGCAATCAATTTTTCTTTACTTATCCAGCCTTTACGGAAAGCAATTTCTTCTGGTGCAGAAATCATTACACCCTGCCTTTTTTCCGTAATCTGCACAAATTCAGTTGCTTCAACTAAACTATCCATTGTTCCTGTATCAAGCCAAGCAAATCCACGTCCTAATATTTGTGCTTTTAATCTATTTTCTTTTAAATACATATCATTAAGAGAAGTTATTTCAAGTTCTCCACGTGCAGATGGTTTCACTTTCTTTGCCATCTCACACACACCCTTTGGATAGAAGTAAAGTCCTGTAATACAATAACTACTTTTTGGCTTAGTTGGTTTTTCTTCCACTGACAAAATATTCATATTCTCATCAAATTCCATGATTCCAAAACGTTCTGGATCATTAACATAGTAACCAAAAATAGTTGATTTATTATCTTCTGTATTTTCTAAAGCTATTTTTAAAAAACTAGATAATCCACCACCATAAAAAATATTATCTCCAAGAACCATTGCGCATGAATCATCTCCAATAAATTCTTCTCCAAGAATGAATGCTTGCGCAAGCCCATCTGGATTAGGTTGAACTTTATATGCAAAATTTACTCCAAACTGTGAACCATCCCCCAAAAGTCTTTCAAAATTAGGAAGGTCAGTTGGTGTTGATATAATTAATATATCTTTAATACCTGCTAACATTAGAGTTGATAATGGATAATAAATCATCGGTTTATCGTATATAGGTAAAAGTTGTTTTGATGTAACCATTGTTAATGGATATAATCTTGTACCTGCCCCTCCTGCTAAAATAATTCCCTTCATTTTATACTATCTCCTTTTCCTTAATAACAATTGAATTTTCTTAGGTATATGGATTAACCGATTGAAATTAAAAACTAATTTCACTTTAAGTTCCAACCTTTTTTTCTCAACTCTTTCTTGACTATCTAATTCACCACCAAACTTGTACAATAACCAAGTAAAATGAAATAATTCACTCGGTATATTTTGCACTAAGACTGCTACACTATCTTTATCTTCTTGTGAATAGTTCTTGAAAATATACCGAAAATCATATAGATGACGAATAAAAGCTTCTTTTTTTAACATTTTATTTATATTAATTTCCAAATCATAAAGAATCATATTTCTAAAACATCCATAAACCCTTTTTTTTCCGGTCCACAGTCCCTCACCTGTTAAATTATACTGTGCCCATAACTTGTCTAAATAGTATATCTTTCCGTACTGCAAAATAATATAGGTAATAAAATTGTCATTAAGATAATCACGATATTTTTCATCTAGCATCTTTTCTTTACATATGCTTCTAAACAAAATCGTATTTGTGTGAAAATATAACTCTTTCCAATATTTTCTACTATCTACACGACCTTCTCTTAATCTATTCTCCATTAGAGGATATTTTCGCTTTTCCGATAAATCATTTGCCAAAATATTATGTGCAACACAAGAACAATCTATATTTTCTGGTTTATCTAAAATCTGAACTTGCCTTTTTATTTTCTCATTACCCCGAAAGCAATCATCTCCATCCAGATAAATTAAATATTCTCCTGTAGACTTTTCTAATAAATTCGCTCTATTCCTTGCGGCTCTTTTACCATCCTTTTTAGTATTTACATCCCTTTTCATTACGAATAATTTAATATTCTCTGGATATTTTTCTATCCATCCATTAATAATAGATACTGTACTATCACTAGATCCATCGTCTCCAATTAATAATTCCCAATTAAAAGGCATTTCTTGAACAACTACACTTTTAATTGCATTATTTATGTATTCTTCACAATTATAACATGTCAGCATTATACTCACTTTTTTTTTCATTTTCATACCCTATCTTCTATTTTTTATTTTATATTGAATGATACTCTATTGAAAACGTTCTTTCATTCTTCTTAAAAATTTTCGAGTATTCGTGAGAACATAGTAAAAAATAGTGTCTACATATGTCAACATAATACCAGCTTGTTTAATCACACTCTTACCATCTTCTTTTGCCTTTGCCATATCATATACAAATTTACTTAATCTAACCTGCTCAGTACAATATATCTTTCCATATATTTCCGGATGCTTTGCAATATCTAATTGTGCATACGTTATACAATCCTGATAATACAATAATCTTCGAGGTGCAAACAACTCACGTGAAGTAGATATTCCAACTTTCGCTCTGTGCTTAACTGAATAATCATTGAAAAATGATAATTTTTTATTTGCCGCTAAAAGTCGATTAGCCAATGCAATATCTTCAATCAGTACATATTTTTCATCACAAAATCCTCCATCTGCAAAAAAGTCTCTTCTATAACAGACAGCTTGATTAGCAATTGGAAATATATCTTTTTTAGCTATGTATCTTCTTCCACTAATATAATCCATATGCAATACTTTTTCTAACGCATTGTTAGACTTTTCTACTCGCGGATCATAAAGTGAATTCATCATATGATCACATTGCTCTAATTTTCCTACTACAGCAATAGAATTATCTTTTTTCAATAATTCAATCATTTTAGAAAAGGCATCAGGAACAGGATAAGTATCATCGCCACCCAATATTCTAATATATTCTCCTCTAGAAATAGCAAGTGCATTATTAATATTTTTCACAGTCCCAATATTTTTTTCTCGATGTATTATTGAATAAGTAACATTTCCATTTGCATTATTATCGATATATAATCTAATCTTTTCTTCATCAAAATCCTTTGATCCGTCATCTGAGATAATTAACTCAATTAATGGATAATCTTGTTTGATAACTGATTCAATAGCTTCAAACAAATACTCACCAGAATTATAAGACAAAAGAATAACTGAAACCATATCTTTAATTACTTCATTCTTAAATCTACTAGCCATTTTAATTCACCATTCACACAAATTATTTAAAACTATTTATGCAATCAATCACATATTGAATTTCTTCATCTGTCATTCCATAATACATAGGAATACTAAGTTCAGTAGCACTAATCTCTTCTGCAATTGGAAAATCGCCTTTTTTAAACCCAAGATTCTTATAACACTCTTGTAAATGCATTGGAATTGGATAATGTTTATTTGTAGATATCCCTTTTCCATTAAGGAATGCTTCTAACTCATCTCTTCTTTTACAACGAATACCAAAATATGCCAAACAGGAACCATATTATCCGCTACATAAGGAAGAATCACCTCTGGATTTTTAATCTCGGCTAAATATCTATCTGCAATTCTTCTTCTTTCGATATTAATTCTGTCAAGATGAGGAAGTTTAGCAGATAAGAATGCAGCTTGCATCTCATCGAGTCTTGAATTATTTCCCTGATAAATATGATGATATTTATAATCAGATCCATAATTTCCTAATGCACGTACCATATCAGCAATTTCTTTATTATTAGTAACAGTTGCTCCGGCATCGCCTAATGCCCCAAGATTTTTTCCAGGATAAAAACTAAAACCTGCCACATCGCCAAAAGAGCCTACCGTTTTCCCTTTATATGTTGCCCCATGTGCCTGTGCACAATCTTCAACAATATACAAGTTATATTTTTTTGCAATTTCCATTATTGGATCCATGTCACAAGCCTGGCCATAAAGATGAACTGGCATTATTGCTTTTGTTTTTGCTGTAATTGCTTGTTCTATAAGGCTTGGATTAATATTGAAGGTTTTTAAATTCGGCTCAACAAATACAGGTTTAGCGCCAACATAAGTTACTGCAAGTGCTGTCGCAATATAAGTATTAGATGGAATAATTACTTCATCATCGTCACCTATGCCCAATGCTTTTAACGCAAGCATTAATGCATCTAAACCATTACCTACGCCAATACAATATTTAGTGTCACAGAACTCTGCAAAAGCTTTTTCAAATGCCTCATCCTCTAACCCCTCAATATACCAAGATCTTTTATATACCCTTTCAAAAGCTGCTCTTAACTCTTTGTCTAATTCGTGCTCCATTGGAAGGAAACTAACAAATGATACTTTCATATCAATTCTCCTTTTTTATATATTTTTTAAATTCATTATAATCTCTAATATAATCTTCGACTTCATAATACTCTGATGCCGCTACACATAAAACAGAATCCTTCTGCAACCACAACATCTCTCTCCATGTTGGACGATCAATGACAACTCCAATTGAAGGATCACTTAATTCTATTTCCTCTCTACCCAACTCATTTTCTAAAATAAGTTGAATTCTCCCATATGGACAAAATAAAAGTTGTTTTAACTCTTTATGTGCATGAAATCCTCGCCTTATTCCTTCGGGTACTTTTGAAATATAATATTGTCTCTTAATTTCAAAATCAATGTCGTGATTAGCCTCATAAAACGACAGTTCTCCTGCTCCTACTGTTGGAATTGTTTTTATATGTACAATTTTGCATCCTACTACTGTATCGCGATTTTCAAAGATATCTCCTCTTAAAGCTGAATACCACTTTAAATCATCTTCATCACTATATCGATTTAAGATTTCAGGCGCTATATCAATAGCTTCATGAAAACTATGCTTATCGTAAAATCTAACTGCTCTATTATTCTTCCTTGATACGCACCAATAAACACTTTCTAAACCATATTCCGAAAATGCTTTTTCAATAATGGCTGTCATTCCAAACCATGAGTACCCGCGCCCCATTGCTTCTTTACGAACTGTGATTGCAAACTCTGCACTTGAATTTTTCTTGTCAATATGCTTTAAACTGACTGTTCCCATATACTCATCCTCATCAGATGCAATCGCTAAATTTACATTTTCAGTAAAACTCTGATTATTTTTAATAAATTCTTCACAATCACTTAATGTTTTAGATTTAAAATTTATGTGTAAATCTTGAACCACACTTTCATCATGCATCCATTCAAGCATTAATGGTGCATCTTTAAGTTGTAGTTTTCTTAAATACATAATCTACCTACCTTTCTATATGTTCAATTAATACATTTACTAACTTTTTATAATCATATTCTTCTGCTAGCCTTCGAGAATTTTTGCAATACACAGAATACTCTGACTTATCCATTTTTTTAAATTTTTCAATAGCATTTGCAATACTTTCTGGATTGTTATCGACTGACATGCCTGCTTTATTTCCTTCGACTAAATCATACTCCGGTTTTATCATTGACAATACCGGCTTCCCACTGGCGAAATACATAAATAACTTATTTGGGCTTACACCGTACTTTAATAAATTTGTATTTTTAAATGTAAATAGTGTCAAATCACTTCGAGATAACAGATTCATCGCATATTTCTTATCTAATGCACCTTTAAATTTAATATTACGTAACTGCAAATCACTGCACATCTTTTTAAGTCTTTCCTCTTGATTACCATATCCGTACACTAAAATGTCAACATCTTGAATAGAACGATCCTGTAATTCTTTTGCTGTTAACACCAGAACATCCAAACCATTAAATTCACTCACTGATCCTAAATATACAACTTTAAATTTATCATTTTCTAAATCATTATCAACTAGCTGAAAATCTTCTGTTTGTTTATCTACTGTTTTAAGATCCACTCCATTATTTAGATATCCAATGTTCTCTGTATCAACATCACCACCAAATTCTTTACTCCAACCCTTATCAATAATATATTGTTTTCCTCCTTCGAAGGAAAAAACAATTGAGTCTGCTTCCCTATATGATTTATGTTCCAACTTATACAAAGCTTTCGTTACAATTGAATTTTTCCTCATATGTCCCATATCTACAAAAAGCTCAGGCCACAAATCAAGAATATCAAAAATAACTTTTGTATTATATTTTTTCTTCCACTTCAAGGCAATATTCCCAAACAATCCTGCAAAATCACTGATAATTACATCTGGCTTTGGTATCTGATTTCTTAATTGCCATAACCTTAATTGGAATTGAAGCGCGACTACAACCCTTTTAATATTTGAATTATAGTCATCCGTTCGAATCACATAAAACTTCTCACCATCATGTTGAACAAATTTTATTTTTTCATTTTTACTCATATAATTAGGTCCATGCTTATAATCAGCACTTCCAGCTATTATAAAAACATCATATCCTTTTTCTCTCAAATGTTCACTCAACACTATTTGACGTGTTCGAATACCTGCATTTGGCCCATTATACTCGTTAATTATCCACACAACTTTTTTCTTATTCATTATATTTACGCACCTTTACATTCAGTAACAGTAATAACCACCCAAATATATTTCTCACCTTAACTTATGTCCAACAAACATCTTAATTTGATCAACATTTTCCCATTCAGTAACTCTAAGGATTGCGTCTGTTCCTAATACATCAAAATAATTTTCTTCAATATGACATATCTGACCAGGTATACCTATTACATTTTTATTCTCTACAACTTCTGCCCTCCATATAATAATCTGGTGTAAATTATCATACATACCAAAAGCACCAGGATATGGATGAGATACCGCTCTTATCAGCCTATGTATGTTATAAATAGGTTCCTTCCAATCAATACGACCATCTTCTGGTCTTCTAATTAATAGGTACGTAGCATCTTCCTCGTTTTGTTTTTGAGGCACTATAGAATTTTGCATCAAACCTTTTAAAACTTTTTTACTCAAAGACCTCAATGCCACACATAGCTTTTTTTCTACATCTTTTGCATAATCTGTCTTTTCAATTATGTACTCCTCCTGTCCCAAAATATCTCCTGAATCTATTCCTTCATCAATCATAAAAAGAGAACATTTTGTTTCATGAACCTCTAATAAAACTTGCCATACCATTGCTGCTCTTCCTCTGAATTTAGGAAGCGGAGTTGGATGAAAGCCCACACATCCTTTCTTGGGGAGATTTAATATTCTTTTGTCAATTAATTGAGATAATCCTATTACAAATATGTAATCTGGCCTTATTTCCCTAATTACTTTTATATTTTCATCAGTACTAATTTTTTTAAATTTTTTATATGGTATATTATGTTTTTTTGCTGTTTCATGAATTGGATAATATCCGGAAACATTATCAGAATATTTTTCATCTAATGAAAATACCATATCGATTGGAAACCCTGTTTCTATCATCTCCTCTAACATAATTTGACTTGAAATAACAGAACCAACTAATATTCCTTTCATCTCGACACCTTACCTTTTTGGATTTTTAAATCTATTTTCTCCACAGAAAACGACCATCACAGTTTTTATCAAAATCTTACAATCTAACAAAATATTAAAATTATTCACATACTCCACATCATAATCAATACGTTCTTCCCAACTTAGTGCAACATTTCCATTTACTTGTGCCAATCCTGTCATACCAGGTCTCATATTTAAACGTTGACGTTGGTAATCATTATATAAATCTGTTTGTTCTTTTACAGTTGGCCTTGGTCCTACTAATGACATATCTCCACGAAAAACATTAATAAGTTGTGGTAACTCATCAATCTTAAACCGTCGAATGCAATTTCCAAATATTGTCATACGTTCTGCATCCTTTGTAAAATCATGCTTTGCTTCTACTTCTTTATCAACTTTCATACTTCGAAATTTAAGAATATTAAATGTTTTTCCATCTTTACCAACACGGCATTGACTAAAAAAAACAGGTCCTGGCATAAATATTTCCAACAAAATCACTGTAATGATTAAAATCGGTGATATAATTATCAATCCAATCCCACTTCCAAAGATATCTACAAACCTTTTTATTACTAAATTAGTTTTCCTCATACTTACTTTATCTCCCTAATCAAACTAAATGCTTCTGCCACTTTTAAATTTACAGTTGCTCCTCTGAACTTTGCTAAAGCTTCAATTGCTCCAAGGGATCTAGCGTTAGGAAAATCAGATAGTTGTGAATGAAATTCATTCATTGCTTGTATTTTCAACGCATATGTATTTGTAATATCTTCATATACTGTGGGAATAAACTCATTTACAGTATTAGGAATATTCCATCCTGTTTCAGAAAGAGTTTCATACGAATAAACTCTCTTAGGATATTTTTTTCCTCGAGGCCTTACAGCAACCATAACTGCATCAACCACAATTTGATGGTCAAGTTGCATATCTCCACGATGGGGGATATAAACTTCATCTGGCTCTATCTTTTGTACAATTTCATTTATTTTTCCATTTAAAATATAACGTGGTACGGATTCAAGCATCACTGCTGGAAAATCAAGAAATATTGTTTCCTTTACACCAATTATCTCGTCTGCCTTAAGACATTCCCTTCTTCCCTGCTCAATAAATTTGACATCGAAAAGAGGTTCTACTCCTTTTGTCACAACACATACATATACTTCGTCACCTAATTTTGCTCTTTTAGCAATAGTTCCACCAACCCCAATTATCTCATCATCTGGATGAGGAGCAAAAACTAATATCTTCATCATCTAACCCTCTTTACTGGAACCCCTATATAAGTTCCTGATTTAACCAAATCACTAACTACAACTGCACCTGCACCTATCATACAATCGTTACAAATATTAACATTATTACTTATTACCGATCCTGCTCCGACCCAAGTTCTATTACCAATTTCACATGTGCCTGCAACATGAGCACCTACTGAAACATGGACATAATTATGAATCATACAATCATGATCTACTGTTGCTCCAGTATTGATAATGCAACCATCACCAATTAACGTATCAGAATTGATAATTGCCCCTGCCATTACAACAGTTCCTTTTCCTATATGTACTCTTCTGCTAATTACTGCAGCAGGATGGATTAATGAAATAATATTATCTAACTGATTTTGGAATTCACATCGTATATCAGCATTACCAATGGCAACTATCTTGTCTCCAAACATATCTTTAGCATCAGTTGTTTTCCCTACAATCGGATATCCAGCACATTCTTTTAGACTTGCATCATCATCAAGAAAAACAATATCTGTGTACCCTTTTTTTATTGCAATATCTGCAACAACTTTCCCATGTCCACTTGCTCCAATTATAATTAACCTATTCATCCTACTAAATTCCTCACCAAAATAATTACTCAAAACAAGCTCGAATCACTTCTATAATTCTATCCTGCTGTTCTGGTGTCATTTTATTATCACTTGGTAAACATAATCCTCTTTCAAAGATGTCCATACCAACATCGGCCACCCCACCTGTAGTAAATGCATTTGTTCTTGCACGACCATTACCATCTCATGTAATAAATGGATTTAATCTGTAAATTGGCTGCATGTGCATTGGCTTCCAAATTGGTCTACCTTCTGCATTGATAGATGCAATAGCTTCTAAAATCTCTGTTGGACAAGTTTCTCCTTCTTCTTTGATATAGCACACATCCTGTTCACCACGTACCTGTTTGCACATTGCGTCTTTATCAATAATCAAACACGAAAGCCAATAGTTTGGCTCACAATTTTCATAATCGATTGGATTCATAGAAACTGGCAATCCCTTAAAGCCTTCTTTGTATCCTCCATAAATTGCCTTTTTCTGTGCAATATGTTCATTAAGATATGAAAATTTCCCCCTTACTACACCTGCAATTACATTACTCATGCGATAGTTGTATCCAAGCTCTTCATGCTGATACCAATCTGCATTTTCTCCTGCCTGTGTTGACCACTTACGGACTTTATTTGCAGCTTCTTCATCATCTGTTAAGAAACATCCACCTGAACTACCTGTAATAATCTTATTTCCATTAAAAAAAACTGTATTATATTTTCCAAAAGTTCCTGTCTGTACTCCTTTATATGTAGCCCCCATGGATTCTGCTGCATCTTCAACAAGAATTGCATCATGTTTTTTAATGATAGCATTTAATTCATCAATTTTTCCTGGAGTTCCATATAGATGAGCAATAACTACTACTTTTACATCTGGATATAATTCAAATGCTTTTTCCAATGCCACTGGATCCATATTCCATGCTTCATACTCTGTATCAATAAATATAGGTTCTCCACCTTCATATACAACAGGATTTACCGTTGCATCAAAAGTCATATCAGAACAGAATACTTTTTTCCCTTCCAATGCACCATGTCCAACCTTTGGCATACCATAAGCAGCAATTCCTGCAAGCTTCATTGACATATGCAAAGAAGCAGTTCCCGCAGATAATCAACCGCATATTTACATCCAATATATTCACAAGACATTCTTTCAACTTCAGAAATATTTTTTCTAACTGTAGACATCCAGTTCATTTCATATGCTTCTTTTACATATTCTATTTCTGGCCCATGCATTGTAGGGCTGCTTAACCATACTTTTGAATCAAATTTTTCAAATCTGTTTTCTTCTTTAAACATCTTTAGCTCCTCTTTTTATGCTTTATCATTCTCATACACTGTCTCTTTTAATTTGAAACAGTTTTATTGATTTCTTCAGGGTTTTTAAATGTAGGAACAGCCTTTCTTAACGCTTCTTTTGCTTTTAAATCATCTCCCAAATCACAAGCTTCTTTAAGCATTGACAGTTTATCTTCAATATCGACTTTACTCAAAGGCACATCACGTTCTACAAAGATCATACTATTAGATGTCTTATCTAATTCTTCTGTTTTTACCAAAAGCTCTTCAAAGAGTTTTTCACCTGGACGAAGACCTGTCTCAACTATCTCAATTCCAGGTACACCAGATAAACGAATCATATTTTCAGCAAGATCAAGAATCTTGACGGCCTTCCCCATATCCAAAACGAATAATTCTCCATTTCTGGCAAGAGCTCCACTCTGCAATACAAGCTGAGATGCCTCTGGAATCGTCATAAAATATCGAATAATACGTTTATCTGTAATGGTCACCGGTCCACCGTTTGCAATCTGACGTTTAAAAAGTGGAATAACAGATCCAGCACTTCCCAGTACGTTTCCAAAACGTGTTGCACTATATTTTACTTTTCCGTATGTACTTGCACTCTGAACAATCATCTCACATACGTTTCGTAGCACCCATTACATTAGTAGGGTTTACTGCCTTGTCTGTAGATATCAGAACAAATCTCTTGACTCCATATTTATCTGAACATTCAGCAGTGTTTAAAGTTCCATAATCGTTGTTTTTTATGGCTTCCTCCGGATTAAACTCTATTAACGGCACATACTTATGAGCTGCAGCATGGAAGATTACATCCGGTTTATATTCACCAAATACTTTTTCTAGCCTTCTTTTGTACTTTACAGTAGCTATAATCACTTTTAAATTAAGCTCCGGATATTTTCTTAAAAGCTCATTTTGTATATCGTAAGCATTGTTTTCATATATATCTAATATAATAAGTTCTCCTGAATTATAGTTTACTATCTGCCTGCAGAGCTCCGACCCAATAGAGCCTCCTCCTGTGACAAGTACAGATTTACCGGTAAGATAATCAGATATACCTTTATTATCAAGAGTTACAGGTTCCCTTCCTAATAAGTCTTTAACATCCACATTTCTCATCCTGCTTAAAGAAACCTTTCCGCCTAAAAGCTCATATACTCCAGGGATTATCTTAGTCTCACAGTTTGAATTATTACATATTCTTACCAGATTTTTTCTTTCCTCCATGGATAATGACGGAATTGAAATTATAATTAAATCTATATCATATATAACAGCTATTCCTTCAATATCATTACGGTTTCCCAAAACCCTATGACCTGGATAATATAATAACTGAGTAAGGCATTCTATTTTGAAAAAAGAACTCAGTATAAGAATAGCAGAGTTTGCTTCAACATTACCCAATCCTCCTAAAGTGAATTCATCTATGCTGGCAAGGCTCCAAAGACTTTTGTAGAGGTTAAATAAATAAAATATAGCAATATATATTAATGTAACAACAAGAGCTGCTCTTTTATAACCAGAAAGATAAATTTCAGGAATATCAGTATCAAAAATGCAACCGCATCTTTCAGATATCAATCGCTCTACTTCGTTAATATTCCTTCCTACCGTGGAATCCAATTTGTTTCATAAGCCTCGGTGACACACTTTAATTCGTCACCGTGCATTATGGGCGATGACAGCCAAATTTTGTTTTTAAACGGACTAATCTTCATCTCTTTTTCTACCTTTCACATTCAACATCATCAATTAGCAGGGACATATTGGGACTATAACACGACAATTAGCCGAGAATGGTAAAGCTACCACTCCTCGGCTAAGTCAACCTCCTTATCCAATTTTGTACGCTTATCAGATTGGGTCAAAATAAGCAATCAAGAAGCCATTTTGACTTTTCACCGTCCTCAATTGCTACTCCACCCAATTCGCACAAAACTACAGAACGGGACTGACTTACGCCGTGACAACGCTTGAAAAATCAATGTTTTTCTTGGTTGTCCCTATTATATCTCTTACCCCTTTAATTATATTAAAAAGTTCTGGAAGTTCATCCAAGCTAGTACTTCTTAAGAACTTACCAAAGGGTGTAAGTCTAACCTCTTCGGGAAGAAGTTCCCCATCATCATCTCTTTCATTCTTCATAGTTCTAAATTTATAAAGAGTAAAGATTTTTTCATTTAATCCAGGTCTCTTCTGCTTAAATATCACAGGACTTCCCAGTTTAACCTTTACCAAAATCCCTATAATAATTAATACTAGACTGAGAATCACTAATGCAAGTAAAGATAATACAAAATCCATGGGTCTTTTTAAATAATCCCTGTATATTCTTCTTTTCTTTTTATACTCTGGTCTTATTTGAATCTGAGCATTCATTCCATAACCCCTTTATTATTTTACATACTCTATCTAGTTCCACGTCACTCATTTTTGTATCACTTGGCAGGCAAACACCATTCTCAAATAACCACTGTGACTTACTCACTTTGTTTTCCGAAGTAGCTGCTACTTCCTGCATTGTCATATCTTCAACTTCTTCATATTCACTACTTATAAAGTCATACTTCTCAAAAACAGGCTGCATATGCATAGGCTTCCATATAGGTCTTGATTCGATATTTTCCTTTTCAAGGGCTAATATCACATCTAAAGGTCTAACAGCACCACTTAGCATCATACAGCTAAGCCAGCAGTTTGGCTGATTCCATTCATTAACTGGCATGAAGTCAACTCCATCTAACCCGCTAAGTTCTCTCTTATAGTATTCATATATATACCTCTTCTTAGCCACTCTCTTATCCAGCACCTTGAGCTGTCCTCTTCCTATACCGGCTACTACATTACTCATTCTATAATTAAATCCTATCTCGCTGTGCTGGTAGTGTCTTGCTTGATCTCTAGCCTGAGTTGCCCAAAATCGAACTTTTTTAATTTTTTCTTCGTTATTGGATACAAGCATTCCTCCCCCGGAAGTTGTAATTATCTTATTACCGTTAAAAGAAAATACGCCATAATCTCCAAAAGTCCCCGTATGCTTTCCTTTATAATAGGTTCCTAATGATTCCGCTGCATCTTCAATTAATGGCACATTATGCTTTTTACAAATCTCAGATATTTTGTCAATATCAGCTGACAGTCCATATAAATGGACAACAATCACAGCTTTGACATTAGGATATTTCCCAAAAGCTTTCTCTAATGCTTTTGGACTCATATTCCAAGTTTCATAATCACTATCTATAAATACGGGAGTCGCATTTTGATAAATAATTGGATTTGCTGTTGCTGAAAAAGTGAGCGACTGACAAAAAACTATATCTCCTTCCCCTATACCAACAGCCTTCAAAGCCATGTGAATAGCAGCTGTACCGGAAGTTAATGCTGCTGCATGTTTTGCTCCAACCTTAGCAGCAAGTTCCTTCTCAAAACTATTTACATTCTCTCCAAGAGGCGCAATCCAGTTTGTATCAAAAGCCTCTTTTATATATTCCATTTCATAACCCTCATCACTCATATGTGGAGATGATAGAAAAATCTTTTCACCCATTCCCCTTATTCTCCTTTGCTTGATTTTAAAAATCTATTAGTTAAAACTCTTCCCTACAGCAACTTCGTCAAAAACTTCTCTCATATTGTTTTTTCTAGTGTCAGCTGCAACTGTGGTATTTAAATTTCTTTTATCCTGAATCATTCTCTTATATGTAGGAACCATCTCCTGTATTTTTTCTAAAATCTGATTATCTGTTCCAAACTGTATTATATCAATAATATCTCTTATCTGAGCTTTTAATTTATCAATATCATAGCTTGCAGGCTTGCCAATAAAGATTTTATTATGTTCTGTTTTTTGAAGTCCTTCTTCATCCATAAGAAGCTCTTCATAAAGCTTTTCTCCTGGCCTTAATCCTGTTACTTCAAGTTTAATATCCACATTGGGCTCATAGCCGGAAAGTCTTATAAGATCCTTTGCCAAATCGTATATTTTTACCGGACTTCCCATATCCAATACAAATATTTCGCCACCCTTAGCATATGCTCCTGCTTGAAGCACCAACTGCGCCGCTTCCGGTATAAGCATAAAAAATCTGGTTATCTCCTTATGAGTTACTGTAACAGGACCGCCCTCAGCAATCTGTTTTTGAAAGAGAGGGATTACTGAACCGTTACTGCCTAATACATTTCCAAATCGTACTGCTACGAATTCGGTTCTACTCTTAGCATCTATAGCCTGAATTACCATTTCGCACATCCTCTTAGATGCACCCATTACATTAGTAGGGTTTACTGCCTTGTCTGTAGATATAAGAACAAATCTCTTAACTCCATACTTATCTGCACATTCAGCAGTGTTTAAAGTTCCATAAACGTTGTTTTTTATGGCTTCCTCCGGATTAAACTCCATTAACGGCACATGCTTATGAGCTGCAGCATGGAAGACTACATCCGGTTTATATTCATTAAATACTTTTTCTAGCCTTCTTCTGTCCTTTACAGTAGCTATAATCACTTTTAAATTAAGCTCCGGATATTTTCTTAAAAGCTCATTTTGTATATCGTAAGCATTGTTTTCATATATATCTAATATAATAAGTTCTCTTGGATTATAATTTACTATCTGTCTGCAGAGCTCCGACCCAATAGAGCCGCCTCCTCCTGTTACAAGCACAGATTTACCGGTAAGATAATCAGAAATACCTTTATTATCAAGAGTTACAGGCTCTCTTCCTAATAAGTCTTTAACATCCACATTTCTCATCCTGCTTAAAGAAACCTTACCATCCAAAAGCTCATATACTCCTGGAATTATCTTGGTCTCACAGTTTGAATTATTACATATTCTTACCAGCTTTTTTCTTTCCTCCATGGATAATGACGGAATTGCAATTATAATTAGATCTATATCATATATAACAGCTATTCCTTCAATATCATTACGGTTTCCCAAAACCCTATGACCTGTGATAACTTTTCCCTGTTTATTTTTATCATCATCAATAAAGCCTATTACCTGGTATTTCATTTCATAATGCCTGTAAATTTCCTTGACTATGGTTATTCCTGCATCTCCTGCTCCAACCACCAGCACTCTTTTAAAAGAGCTTTTATCTGCTCTTCTGCACATCAAAACCACTCTTCTGTAAATTCTAAAAAGAAGCCTGAAACCTAATGTAAATATTGTTATAAATATACCAGATAATATAATAACTGAGTAAGGCATTCTATTTTGAAAAAACGAACTCAGTATAAGAACAGCAGAGTTTGCTGCAACATTACCCAATCCTCCTAAAGTGAATTCATCTATGCTGGCAAGGCTCCAAAGACTTTTGTAGAGGTTAAATAAATAAAATATAGCAATATATATTAATGTAACAACAAGAGCTGCTCTTTTATAGCCAGAAAGATAAATTTCAGGAATATCAGTATCAAACCTGAATAAAAGTGCTAATACAAAACTAAAATTAATAAAAATGATATCGTAAAATAATAAAGCAAATTTCTTATATTTCACAAAGACCTTCATTTAACCCCTCCTTAATATTAATTATCCTTCGCTCCAACACTACTTGTAATAAAAGTAAATTAATAAACAATATTTTTAATATAACATTGAATAAAATATAAATTTATAATAAAACTACATTTAGTTGTTATTTTATCCATTTAAAATAAATGTTACCATTTTATTAACAGTCTGTCCATGTTAATAAGGCCAGTAATCATGTGAAATAATCCATAAAAGTCTTTATTTCTCCTTTTTTGATGTTTTTTTAATTAAAGTTATTTTTTTACATAAAAAGTTAATTAAATTCCTTTTTTTATAAGATTATATAGAAACTAAAAAATATATGATTTATGCGATTGTTTATCATTACATATAACTAATCACATTAATATAATACTTGGATTATTTTGCTGAAGAAGTCCTTTAAGCTATAATTTGCTTTTATGATTCTATAACCTAAGGAGACTAATTTACCAGTGAAAATTAAAAACAGAAAAATCAAAATATTATTAGTAGTTCTTACTTTAATAATAGTTCTATCCGCTTCCACAGCAATTTATCTAAACTCTTTGCTAAACAAAACAGAAAAACATATTTTTTCAAAAAAACATAGTTAATTAGGAATAGCTAAGAATATATCGGAAAAGGCTAAATCAGAAGAAATCGTTAATATAGCTTTATTCGGAATAGATGCTCCTAAAGGTAAACGTGGAAGATCCGATGCTATAATGGTTATGACTATAGATAATTTTAATAACACCATTAAGCTTTCTTCAATAATGAGAGATTCCTACGTTTCTATAGATGGTCATGGTATGGATAAAATAAATCATTCCTATGTCTTTGAAGGACCCCAGCTAGTAATTAGGACTCTCAATCAAAAATTTAAACTTAACATAAAAGATTGTATTACAGTTAACTTTTCTACTCTTCCGGAAATCTTTGATGCTATCGGCAGTGTTGAAATCTAAGTAAAAGATTATGAGGTGTCTCACTTTGCTAATTACGGTATAGAAATACTGGAAAGTATAATTTAAACGGAATACAAGCATTAACTTATAGCAGGATAAGAAAGTCAGGAAACGGTGATTACGAAAGAACGGATAGGCAGAGAGATGTACTGAATGAAGTCTTTAAAAAAATCACCTCTAACGAAGCTTTAAAATTCCCAGGTTATGTTTCGAAGCTTCTTCCTCTTACTGAAACAAGCCTCTCAAATATAGATATATTAAAGTTAGGTAAGGATACCTTATCTGCCGGAAATCTTAAATTCAGCAAAAAAAGATTCCCTCAGGAGGGATTCTGTGAAGGAAAAGTGATAAATGGTATATATTTATGATAAGGGCAGCCAGCTTTACTCAAACTCTGTTGCAAGTTATCACTAGCAATAAAACTAAATCTCTTTGAGATTTCTTGAGGTATGCTGGCTTACTTAGTTACTGTTACTATGTGTAATTATAATTCTTATACTTTAAGAAGTTATAGTAGAAATTAGGTGATAATTAAATTTTTCTGATAGCCGTCGTATGCCAAATTTAAATTGTTCTAATTTCATCATCAATTAGACAGAAGTGTTACACCTTAAATATATAAGCTGATTTTGTTATTTCATATATTGTATTAGCTTATATAACGAATCTTCAAGGATTAATTAGTCGCTTTAGTGTTCGAAATCCTTTTTCCCCAATCACTTCTTTCATTATATTCTTTACAGCTCCCTTAGTTGTTGTTTCCAAGTTATTCATAATTCTTATAGCATTACTTTCTTCTTGGCTATCAGTGAAAACTTCAAGTAATAGTGGTTTTTCCAACTTATCCGGGGTAAAAAAATGATCCATCACTTTTAAGTATTCATTTTTATTTGTAGCGCAAAGATATTCGAATCCTAAATCTTCAACATAATGTTTTACCAACTTAGAGGATTGATTACCAAAATGACCTGCTGCAGCCATATATTTATCTGCCTCTTCTCCAAAATAAGCTGCATTATGATTATAATTTCTAAATTCTGTTCCTCGCCCATTATTTACTACAATTAATCGAATATTATTACTTACATGACGGTTTCCGATAACATTCATATCATAAAAGAAAGCCAAATCTCCAACTACACCAAAATAAATCTTATCTTTATCCACTAAAGAGGCTCCAATAAGTGAAGAAACACCTCCATCAATTCCGAATCCGCCAGTATTGGAATAAACCTGAACACTATTTGGAACTTCAAAATAATCCCACACCCTAAGCGAATTCAAAATTCCCAAGTGCAAAACACTTTCTTCTGGCAAGTGGGATATCGACTTCTGTGCTACCCAAGCATTAGAAAACGGTAACTCAGGAACTTTTCTTAAAAGCTTTTTGCATTCCTCTCTGCATTCATTCACATAAGAACTGACTTTTGATTCTTCTGTTGTCATTTTTAGATAAGCCTCAAAAAAATCTTTTTCTTCCAACTCAAAAATATAAGAGAGTTTTCTAAATGTATCTCGAATCACACCATCTGGATTAACTCTCCAAACTTCGCGAGGATGCATATTTATTGCAGAACCAGAAATATCCCCCAAGTGTATCATCACATCCAAAGTCCTGCACGGTGCATCATACTGTTCTTGGCTACACATCAGACTAGCATTTACACCATACTTCCCTTTATAATTGCTTGTGTGATCACAGAAAACCACTCCATTATACTTTTCACAAAACCTATCTACAACAGCAATTAATTCTTCTGACCATTTTTTATGTGCGCCAACAAAGATTCCAACCTTCTTACACTTCAACTCCGGAAATAGATTGTTACAAGAAATTCTACGTATTACTCGTGCAGGGGGTAATTCTTTTACCGTAAAATTCATACTGTAAACAGTTGCTAAATTAATATGAACCGGTCCTCCTCCACGGTGATTTAATTCCAAAAGTGCACTATTTAATTTGACTTCGCAAGCCCACTCATCCTCCGCATCATGAATAGTGGGGATTTGGACACTCATATTAACAGTATCATTTAATGATGTAGTTCTATCAATAACTTGAGGCATATTCTGCCCAATTCTGCCACTATGCTGCGTGGATGTAATGGCAAGAACAGGTAATTTTCGGTAGTATGCCTCTGTTAAACCTGACATATAATTTCTAGATGCTGTTGCACCGGTGCAACTCAAAGCAACCGCCTCTCCACTTTCCGCAGCTAGACCGCAAGCAATATAAGCAGCTGAACGTTCATCGACAGAGGAATATATCTCAAAAAAAGAGTCCTGCTGTATGCTAGCAATGAAACTAATATTTGTTGTTCCTGGGCTGGCAACTACCTTTTTAATACCATGTGCTTTCATTAAACTAATCAATATTTGTACGCTACGTTCATCTGTATAAAAAGTATCCATAGTAACTCCTCTCTTCAACAATTATATCTTTAACTAAAAATCCGTCCTTTTCTTAATACTAATTAAATTTTTTATTGCTAGAACTATAATTTTTCGCTTAACAATCAAAATAGTTGTAAAGACTAAAATCAATAAGTATCTAACTACAACATCACGATAAGTAATCAAGAATGCAAAAGCAATAGCCATGAACACAACTGTGATAATCAATAAGATTTTATCATTATAGGCCTCCGCCCCATTTAGATATTCCTTACATATTTTTTTCATGAAATAGTAATGTAATATCGCATAAATTACATAACATAATAATGTTGTGTAACCTGCAGCATAATAGCCCCATATTCGAATTGCATGGTAATTCAATACAATGTTCAACACTGCTCCAGCAACTGTAGCAAATGTAATATAATGCGTTTTTTCGAAATAAAATTCAAATACTGCAAAAAAAGTATATGCAAACATAAAAAAAACACTCATTGCTATAGGGGGAATAACCCAAATTGCATCCATATATTCTATAGGCGCAAAAATAGCTATAATCTCAGGTGCAAAGGCAATTAAAATAACATTCACACCTGCAATAATTATAAAAGTAGGATATGCAATTTTAGAAATACCAGCAATTTCTCCAGCTTTTATTTTTTTATAAAGCCATGGCTCTACAGTTTGAATCAATGCAGTATTAAACATAGTCATAATTAATGATACAGAATATGCTAAATTATATATACCAGCAGCATCTTCTCCTACCATGTAACCAATCATAATTCTATCGGCACTACTTAATACAGATGTTGACAAATAATGCGGTAACAAAGGTAGATTAAACAGCAAGGCATATTTCCAAAATTTCCTAACGCAAAACTTTCTACCACGGTACATTTGAACAGCAAACAGACCTGTATAAGCAACAACTTCTACCAATAACAGCCCCAAAATACGTGCAGTTACCTTATCTGTAGAATTTAAGACTAAGAACACTCCTAATACCGGTTTTGCAATAGATACTAGTAAAGTAATTAAAACTAATTTACTATACTTAAAATCTATCCTTTGTTCTACAGACCAAAAATTGAAACATGCTGTCGTCCAAATCATTAAAAGCATTGCCAACATCTGAACCGTAGTTAGTTCAAATAGATTATTCAGCCAATCATGAAAAATTAGATATATTATTGTCCATGCTACCACTAACGTTAAACATAATCCCTGTAAAGACGAAGCATATTGCTTACGCTCACCTTCAAATTTAACCATTCCCTGAGTATAAACCCCACTATATAAATTTAAAGACACGAACACAGTAATAATACTTAACCAAGAGTTAAATACGCTATACTTTCCATATTCAGAAGTTGTCAATATCCTAGTAAAAATAGGGGTGGTTATAAGCGAAATTCCTTTTTGCAGGAATGTACATATCAAAAACCAAAGAGAGGCTCGCACTTGTACTGGAATTGTTTTATATTTATCTATTATTTTACCCAACATAGTACCCCTTTCCTGCATAATGTAAAATCTATACCATTTCCATATTCACCAGTATTTTTCTATATCTGCGAAATAATCTGCTCAATATATCTCAGTGATTTTTTCTTTTCAACCGTAAGCTTTTGTTCTACAACACTATAATTAATCATTCCCTTTTCTTCTACACTATTGCAAAGATAACGCTCTGATAAATCAACTATTTCTAGCAAACTCACAATCCGCCCTCCCATCGAATTTCCTATCCCATCTCGCGGAAAAACATAAAATTCTTTCTGATATATAATTGAAAAAACCGTTCCATGAAATGAATCAGTAACAACATAATCACAATTGTGAATTAGATATAAAAACTCGCTAGGACCTATAAATCCATACCATTCATCCGAATGAATATCAATAATCTCTATTTTTTCCCTATCTTTAATTGCTTTAATAAAATCACTTGCTTCCTTAGATATAGTCCCTAAAAAATATACCAGTACATATCTCTTATTACTTATAACCACATTTGGCTTTTTTTCTAATTGAGCCCACTCAGAGTCATTCAATAATAATGTTGGATCTAAATTAACTTCAATGCTTTTATTGGTCATTTCTTGCAGAATTGAAACGCACTCCGCTTCACGTACCGATATATTATCCAAATCATTTATATACACACTGAATTCCTTTTTTCGTTCCTCAGGGATATATTCAGCTCCCATACTTGCAGCATATGAAGATTTTTTTCCTGCTTCCACAAATCCCAAAAAATTCACGCAACCGTTTTGTGGATAGTTTGGATTCCAAATCTGATCACTTCCACATATAAAGTAGTCATAAGACTGTGTTATTTCAACTGGTATTTTTTCATTCCACAACTTATATTTAGAATACTTTATATATCTTCTGTCAAACTCATTGAACAATAAATGTCTCTGTCTTTCTTTTTTCATTTTAGGTAAATAAATAGACATACATTTCTTAATTGTCCTTTTGGTTTTATCCAAAAGTGCTTGACTTTCTGTACACAAGTTTTTTAATGTTTCTACCTTTACGCAATTCTTTTCAAGAACTCGTTGTAAAGCATAATTCTGTAATCTATTTCCTTGATTTTCACCTAGTATTGTCACAATTGCAACACTTTTACTTGTTTCTTTTTTAATCTGCAATTTGGCCAACCTCCTGTGCTTATGCTTTTTCATCTATAGTCTCATGGAGTATACTAATAAATTTGTCTTTAGCAAATTTATAATTAAGCAATGCTTTTACCCTAACATTACCTTTTCTTGCTAGAAGAATGCGCTTTTCATTGCCTTCAATTAACTTTTTACATGCACTGTACATTGATTCTGTATCGTGAATATCCACAAAAATTGCACTGTCTTCGTCTGCGTATTCCATTACCCCTGTAGTGCGTGTGGATACCAGTGCACAACCGCACATCATTGACTCAGCACCAGTTAAACCAAAACCCTCGTTCCAACTTGGGCATAAATAAATTGCAGAATTATTATATATTCTTACCAATTCTTCAGATGTTGCATTGTATGTATACTCTATCCAATTAGGCAAGTCTGATGGCTTTTTAACAACCCCAAAAAGGTGTGCTCTTAAATCGGGAAAATCTTGCTTTAATTTTTTTAAAACTTTCAAACCTTCTTTTGATCCTTTGCTTTCTAAATCATGATATAGCATACAAATCGATGTAGAATTTCTTTTTTCTAAAGCCTTAGTTATCCTGAAAATTTTACCATCTATTCCATTTAAAACTACAATAACATTCTGATTTGCATACTTTTCTATGGTGTTTTTTAGCCATTTTGATATTGTTATAATTCTCATAGGATATTTATATGTTTCTAATAACTTTTCTTCATTTATAACCCATGTTTCGTACCCCTGCACAAAGTAATACTTCTTACCTTTATTGCCAGATAGTCGGTAAACACTTTCTGCTGTATCTGCTGCAGTAGCAATAACCACGTCTGCATCTGGAATAGTATCATTTGAAACAAACGACACTACTTTTCTTTTAACTTTACTATTTAATGCAAACCAACTCGGTCCCCTTTGGGCTAAAAAATTGGCAATTTGCATCTTTATCCAAAAAGGAAATTTATAATTTGAAAACAACCTATTTTTGTGGCAATTATATACAATCAATACTTCGTCACCGTTATTAATCAGTTCATCTGCGTAAGTATAAACCATTTTATATCCGCCACTTGCTTCCTGAATCGGTTCGTTAATAACAAATGTCACCTTCATCTCTTTACTCCATTAACTGTTCTTTATTTCTTACTATTACCACAGAAATAACAATAAGCGTCATGTAAATATTTCCAAGTACATTAGCCACTCCATATAAAAAGACTCCAGACACAAAAGCAGCCAGAGGATATAACATTTTGTTACCCTTATTTCCAATTTGGTATGCAATAAAAGCAAAATAGCAACAAAAACTAACTAAGGTTACTATGCCACCCATCAGTAGAAATTCCAAGTACATATTGTCAATCAATAAATTTGTCCCCGCAGACTGCCAAACATTGTGCCCAAATAATATCTGGAATACATTTCTCTCTTGTATCTTAACTAATACATTTTCCCAGTTTATCAAACGCAACTTAGCACTCAACGTATCAGTTAACACATTTGCAGTTGCATTTGGGGAAACCTCCCCTAAATAACTAAAAATCCATGTATATAATGCCACAGCAAAAATCACAATGGATGAACAAATCAAATTTTTATTTCTTCGTTTTTTAATAATATTACACACATTAACAAAGACTACTACAAACGCAAATAATATGTAGATATTCCTAGTTCCTGTAAACCATATCGCAATAACAAATAAAATAGTTAAAAAAATTTTATTCCACTTTTTAAGTTTCGGAATACTCCACGTTAAACTTATACCAAATACCAATAATACACCTGCATCTAAACCAGATATACATATACCAGGACATCTTACCATTCTAGAATTAGTGTTATAATAGCCTTCTGATATATAAAAAAAGTTATTTCCATTTTCATCAACTCTAAAAGGCCATAAAATACTATTGGAAAAATGCTGTACTAAAATCAAGATAGAATGAATAAAAATAATGAACAACAATACCTTCATAAATCTATTTAATTCTATTTCAGTTTGATTCGAAGCTACTACAACTATAAGGGGTAGAATCCAATAAATCACATAATAAAATCGCCAGTATAAATCCACTTCAGGATTAATTATTAATCCTATTAATCCAATAAATAACAACATTCCAAATAAGCAAATTGCACCTTTAGAAATACTATCAATTCTAATTTTTGCTGCCTTAAACACAAATAGAAGAAACAAAATCATTCCTTCAATTATAGCAAAACTAGAAAGCGTTAGAATTCTTTTCCCGAACAACTGCATTTGCAACTGTGCAATAGGTAAATTAAATAACCATATAAACATGTGAATCCATAAAATACAAGCCAATATTCTGCTATCAAATGAGGAGTATTTTGACTTGAATGTTTTACTATTTCTCATATTCTAATTTGCCTTTTTACCCTTTCTATAGCTTCCAAATATTTATATTTATTTACTACATCTGGTTCAAGATAGGCACTTTCCCCCCATTCATTCCATGCATTAATGAAAAGAAATTCTTTATTAGTAACACAGCTTTTTTGATAAATTTTACTTAAGTACTCCTCAAATAGAGTAACTGATCCCCCCTTAAAAACTATAGATTTTCCCCTATATCTTGGAGTATTATCCCATTCAGTGAAAAAGCCATACAATTCCTCCGGCAGCATTTCTCTATCTAGTATCGCATCATAAGCTCTTTTTATATTAAATTTTTCTTGAATCAGATGTTTTTTTCTAATCTTATTATTCGCTCTTATAAAAACTGTCCTGATTCTTCTCAAACTCGTATAAATACGATTTCCCGAAAATCCATTAGAACGATAATTCATTGGCTCAAAGATAAAAACTCTATTAATCCACGGAGATTTTAATAAATCACTGGATCTAAGATTCGTATTGGATTTTGTGGCAATAAGGAATATGCCATTATATCCTTTTTCTTTAGCCATTTTATTCCACAACCTCATCATATCGTCAAAACAATCAATATGAAAAATATCATATATCGCCAAAACTGGTTTTCCATCAATTTTAATATATCGCTTATCCTGAAAAAATTTACTTAAATAATTGAAATGATTAATCCAATCTTCTTGTTCACCGTACTCCTGTTTTCTTAATAAGCGGCCATCACCATCAAACCACTGTTTTCGAAAATCATGATTTGCCCAGCTAAAAAAATACTCAATTTTAATATCTGTATTCTCCAACAATATTTCTGCAGGCTTTCTCATTTGCAATAACCCATTAGAGTAATAATGATAAATACAAAATCCATCAACAGAATATTTTTTAGCTAAATCAGCTTGCCAACGCAAAGTTTCTACATTATCAAGTCTATAGTAGTTATTATTAAGAGGAACTCTTGGCTGATTATGTCCACAATAATAGGGCTTACTTTGTTTTACTGCATTCCAATCGGTGTACCCCTTTCCCCACCACTCATTATTTTCCTCAGTCTCGTGATATTGAGGGAGGTACATAGCTATGACTTTACTTTTTATCATTTTTATCCTCCAATTCTAAAATCACTCTCTGTAAACCCTCTAAATATTTGAATCCATGTTGCTCGGATGGTTCCAGCACAGGGCCTTCTCCCCATTCATTCCACGCGTTGATAACCATATACTCTTTAGAAGAATTCTTTCTATTATTGTTAGCTAACAAGCGAAAATATTTTTCAAATTTTTCAGGTGATCCACCCTTTAGAACCAATCCTGCTTTACCTTTTCTTGGAGTATTATCCCACTGTGTAAAAGCACTTTGAATGATTTCTCGCCCACCGTATATCCGATTACGCTTAAGCAAACTCTCCCAAATTTTGTCATAACTCAAATATTCAGTGGTTTTTAATCTTTTACAGATAATTCTGTAAAACTTCTTGAACGCACTAATTCCAAAACGATTTGAATACATAGGCTCAAATTCAGTAACGCCCTTGGAGAACTTACTCGCCGCATTAGGATTTACAGTACTAATGAATTCTACTAAATAAATATCATCAAATCCGTACTCTTTCACTCTCTGGTTCCAATACTCCATCATATCATCGAAATATGGAATTCTACTAGCAGAATACACAAATAGCATAGGACTATTATTTCTTTTTATATAACGTTCATCAGTAAAAAAAGTCAAAAAATACTGCAAATGATTTTCCCAATCGTCTTTCCCACCAAAAGTCTGCGGCATAAGTATTTGCCCATCTTTACCATCCCATGTTCTTGCCCATTGCTCATTAGCCCAACACAAACAATAATCGAATTTTACTTCTTTTGAATCACGATATATTTCTACAGGTTTTTCAAGCAATAATTTTCCATTGAACCAATAATGATAATATACGAATCCACCAAGTCCATATTCTTTGGCTAATTCTGCTTGATGAATCACATCTTCTTTTTTTGACAGATCATAGTAATATCCTTGATAAGGAACCATCGGTTGAACATGGCCTTTATACAAAGGTTTTCCTCTCCGCACATTATCCCATTCAGTAAATCCTTCTCCCCACCAAGCATCATTTTCTGGAATTCTATGAAAAGCAGGCAAATTATAAGCTAATATTTTCATTTTCATTCTCCTTAAGTCATCGCAAGAATGTCATATAAAACCATTCTCTTAATTTATTTGGCATCAGACAAACAGCAGCCTGCCCTCCAGCACTAATTATAAAATCCAACACTGACATATATCCTTTTTTTCTCATATAATTTTTAAATTTTACAACTGTTTTTAAATACTCAACACCACCTCTACGCATGTAAAACTCAGGGTTAATACGAATATAATACAGTACTTCCTGGATATTATAGCTTTCATAGCCCCCAAACACCAATCTTGCAAATAAATCATAGTCTTCATATAATTTAACACTACGATAATTTCCTATTTCAAGCACTGCTTCCTTTCGAAACATAACAGTTGGGTGTAACAATGCACATCTCCTTCTCATAAAAGCAGCAATCTCTTTATGAGTTTCTGGCACTTTGTGTATCGCTTTTACATCATTTATAGAACCAACAAATTCTGCTTCAAAACACCCCACAATTTTCAAATTTTTGTTTTTTTGAAAACACTCTAATTCTTTTGCACATCTGTCAATAGTACAAATATCATCAGAATCCATTCTGGCAATAAGACTATTCTTACAATGTTTAATTCCCTCGGCTAAAGCCATCCCTAATCCTACATTTTTAGGCAGGGATATAATATTAAACAGTTCCGGATAATTATTTATATATTCATCAATAACTGTTTCTAGTTCAATCCCTATAGGACCATCTTTAACAATAACAAAATCATTAGTCTGCATAGTTTGGTTTAAAATGCTCTGTATACTGGTTTTTAACCAGTCAGGTTTTTCTTTGTAATAGACCGACATTAATACACTATATTTTTCTTTTTCCATCAGTTTTATTAGTCACCCCCATCAAAACATCATAAAATTAAACTAATTATTAAGCCTAATATTTCTAATTCTTTTCACTCAAATCAATTTTGGTACTATTTTTCAAAGTATAGTTTTCTACATTATCATCTTGCCACTTTCGCCCCACCTGTACCCATTTAACACAGATACTCTTCCATTAATATTGCTTCAAAATACCAATGATTACTATTTGAATTACCTTCCCATATATGCTAATAAAATACTTACTTATTTTGATCTATCCATCCTTGTTATCCCTAATCTCATTATTAAATTGAACCCATTAAATATATTGCCTTCATTCGTTTCCTAATAGTATCTTTATTTTTTAGTCTCTAAATAAGATTTTTATCAATATTATTGACTACTGCTTATTTATTTCTAAATAGTTTTATGCTACTTTCACGAAAAGGGATTTGTATACTTCCTAGTAATGCAATATTAATTTTTTCAGCTTAGTTCATTTTTATCATGAGAGTATTCATGTGATAGCGATAATTCTTAATTACAACATTAATTACTTCACCAGTAATATACAAATAACAACGTTATTCTACATAGTTCGACATTTCCAGTACATAATAAATATTATCATTTCATTAACAATATGTCCATATTTTAAAACTATGTTATTATCCAAAGTAGACATCATCAGTTAACCACTTTTTTGAACTAGAATTTCTTTTATCGTGTTATGGAGTAAAACAATATTAACCAGTGAAAATTAAGATTATAAAGACAATAAATGCTTTTGGTAGCATTTGTTTTATTATCATTACTTTCTAGTTCAGTAATTAAAAATTAGTATGCAGTTACGCTCTAGATTCATTAGTATGTAATCGATACTATAGAAAGGAAGAGAATATTTATTATTGAAATATCACATTTTACTAATCACTGTATAAAAACTCCAAAAAATATAATTTGAACAAACAATGAATACTTTTAAGGCATTATAAAAAATCAGTAAATGATGATTCCAAAAGAATATATAGACAGCTAGCGGTGCTGAATGATGTATTTAAGAAAAAACCAATAGAGAAACATTAAACTTATACAGTCATATATAGAATATTATTCTTCTTAGAGAAAACAGCCAGTATAATATAGAAATATTAAAGTTACAAAAATTAAGGAGCAATTGACAGAACTTATATTTAAGTAAAAAGACAGATATAAAAGCTTATATAAAGCTTTTATATCTGTCTTTTTATAAATATTTTTTATATATTTTTATATGTATTTCAATTTGAGTTTAAACCCTAAATATATGTTTCTATTTCAACTAATAGTAAACAGCATATATTTATCTAGCATGCTTGTCTCCTAAAAGAAGAAACGCTGTTTTAAAGATAAGTTTAATATCTATCCAAGTATTTCTTTCCTGAATATATTTAGCATCTAGTCTCATCCATTCTTCAAACCCTATATCATTTCTACCACTTACCTGCCAATAGCATGTGAGTCCAGGCTTGGCAATAAACTTATTTAGCATCCATGGCTCAAACTCTTCAACTTCCTTTGGAAGATTAGGTCTTGGTCCTACTAGAGACATTTCCCCCTTCAGAACATTAAACAACTGAGGAAGCTCATCAATGCTTGTCTTTCTAATGAACCTTCCAACTTTAGTTACCCTTGGATCTTCCTTCATCTTAAACATAGGTCCTGACATTTCATTTTTATTCTGAAGCTCCTTAAGCTTTTCTTCCGCATTCTCAACCATTGAGCGGAATTTATACATTTTAAATTTCTCTCCGTTTTTCCCCACTCTGATTTGTGAAAATACTATAGGTCCCTTGGAATCTAGCTTAATAGCCACTGCCACAATTAACAGTATAGGACTTAAGAAAACAATGCCTACTAAAGAACCAAGAATATCGATAATTCTTTTTAAAAAATAATAACCTACACCTTTGTTATCCCGAATCCTTTCTTCCTGCAAAACCAAAGGATTCGTATACCCCATTTCCTGCAAACCTCACACCAACTTTCCATTAAACGTAAAATTAACGCAATTAATGCATTTTGTATTCTTAACAAAATGTTAGCATTCCATTAACTGTTTGTCCAATTCTCCAACCCTCATTATAACCATTTATAATCAGCTTAAGCTGTTAATCTCCATTTTTTAAGGAATATTGCAACTGTAATTTTTTTACTATATTTTTAATTAAACCTCAATTATCTCTTTATTCTAACTAAACAAATATAACTATTGTTCTACAACTGCGAAAAAAATCCTATGATTTAATTCTCATAGGATTTTTAAAATCTATATTACACTTTTCTTTTTAACCAGCAACGCATTTATCTCTCCGCCTATAAGTAATATAACCGAACTCAGGTACAGCCATGTAAGAAGTATAATTATAGCTCCTAAGCTTCCGTATAGCCTGGAGTAGTTTGCAAAGTTATTTACATAAAAGGAGAAACCAAGAGAGGTTATTAACCATCCCAAGGAAGCTGTTACTGCTCCGGGAAGAACTTCCATCCAGCCAAGCTTTTTTGAGGGTGCAAAGTGGTACAATGCCGCAAAGGTTAAAGTGATAAAAAATATTATCAATGCAAATCTCAAAAACTGCCATAATAAAAGCATAAAATCGTCAAAGGGCAGGTACTGCATCAATATCTTTTTAAAGACATCACCTAAAACAAAGAAAAATAAAGCTGCTAAAATGGCTAGTGCAAAAGCTATGGTAGAAAAGATTGAAATTATTACAAGTTTAAAATATCCTCTTCTTTCGTCCTGATCATAAGCTTTATTTAAACCTCTGATAACTGCAGCTATACCTCTTGAAGCACTCCATATTGCAAAAAGGAGCGATGCAGGAAGAAGACCGCTTCCTTTTCCTTCTAACACCTCAACTACGGTGCTTTTTACTAAATCATAGGCGCTTGTGGGAAGTATGCTGTTTAAATAAGCAAGTACAGAATCACTGCTTAAAGTGCTTCTTCCTACTAAAGTCATTAAAAATATCAAAAAAGGAAAGAATGCTACTATGAGGCTGTATGCCAGTTGAGAAGCAAGCATGAATACATCATCATCTTTAATCTTTTTAATTAAGAATATAATAAATCTAAAGAAACTCCATTTTTCTTTAGGATATTCCCTTTCCATAAATATCATTCCCTTCAAGGCTCTTTGGTAATTGTATTATGTACTAAACCACCTAACCTCCGTTAAATGGTTCAGGCTATTACTATTATACTATATACTTTCTTATTTTATTAATTAAAGAATTTTTAAAATTGTAAACCTTTCGGTAACTGATGTCTTTTTTCTCTGCATATTCCGTAAGACCTCCATGTTTTTTCCCAAAAGCATAGTATAAAAGTTCTTTTTCTTCTTCTGTTAATTTTTCAAGAGCCTTTCTAAGCTTTAGTTTTAGATCTTTTTCAATGACGTATTCTTCTAAATTAAAATCCATGGATATGTGAGCTTCTAATTCAAAACCATCCTCCTGAACTTCATTAAGGCTTTTTACATAGTTTTCTCTGCATTTTCCTCTGATTAAGTACCTGAAATTGTTTACTACAGCGGTTTTAACATAGGCAGAAAAATTTGTATTTCTTTCAGGATTGTATTTTTCTATTGCCTCTAAAACGCTCTTTACCCCTGTTTGCCTAAGATCCTCGTCACCGTAGCCTATGATGAAAACCTTAGAGCTTGCCTTGTAAATTAAAGGCATATACCTGTTTAGTATTTCTTCTTTGGCAGATTTGTCACCTTTCTTAGCCCTCTTTATAATCTCTTGCATACTTAACCCCCCTTGAAGTCTTTCCTATTAATCCCATTATAACCGAACATATGTTCTATGTAAATAAAAATATTATATGAGATTTAATAATTAAGTATGCAGAAATGTATATATTTTTTATATTTTCTCTTATTTATTCAATATGAGAACCGGTACATTGACATATAAAAAACAGGGTGGTATAATAAAACAAATTTCAGGGGAGCTTGTAAAGCAGGCTGAGAGGAAGTTATCTAACTTCGACCCTTAAACCTGATGCGGATAATGCCGCCGTAGGAAGTCATAGTTTGATTTTTCCCGGAGACACCAAATCAGGTGTCTCCTGTTTTTTTTACTCATTTTGAAAGGATGTGAAAGCAGTAAGCAGGGTTAGTCCCTGCCGGGCAGAGGGGGAGCGCCCTGTGCCTTGTATAACAGCGATGGGAAGCCGTGTTCCGGCGTGAGAGGAGACCACTAAGTCTCGACCGAACTTTCCGGGCAGATAACTATGCTTTATCTATGCCCATTTTGGGAAAGCGACGCTGTTGTTGCCGTTTTCTCTATACTATTTCAAAGGAGTTTTATACAATGAAAAAAAATAATATTAAAAAACTAGCCATGGCAGGCATACTATGTGCTATAGCCGTTGTAGGAAGCTTATTTTCTTTTCCGGTGTTTGGAAGTAAATGTGCACCTGTTCAGCACATGGTAAATATTATTTGTGCGGTACTTCTCGGTCCCGCTTACGGCGTGGGGGTTGCATTTGCTGCAAGTTTGATAAGAAATCTAATGGGACTTGGAAGCTTGATGGCTTTTCCCGGAAGCATGTTCGGTGCTTTTCTTTGCGGGCTTGCTTATTGGAAAACAAAAAGCCTGTCACTGACTCTACTGGCAGAAGTCTTTGGAACTGCTATTTTAGGCGGGCTTTCTGCTTATCCCGTTGCAATCCTCTTTATGGGAAAAAGTGCCGGTGATATTGCTTTTTATGCTTATATCATTCCCTTTCTTATTTCTACCGTTGGCGGTTCGATTTTGTCCGGTGTACTGATTTACTCATTACAAAAAGCAGGAGCATTAAAAATGATACATAGCAGCTCAGAGCAGTAAGAAAAGATAACTGTTCTGATTTCTGTGTAAATAAATAATTTATATACAGGGGAGCTTGTAAAAGCAGGCTGAGAGGAAGCTGTAAGGTTTCGACCCTTTACCTGATACGGATAATGCCGTCGTAGGGAGCATATTACGTTTCCTTGATTAGGAGAGTTACCCAAACAGGTGACTCCCCTCTTTTATTTTCCCCTGAGAAAGAAGGACAGTATGGAAAACAAAAAAACATCAGTATTCTCAAATGGACTGATTTGGTTCGGTGCAGCAGTATCTATCGCGGAAATCCTCACCGGAACTTTGCTTGCACCTCTTGGCTTTGCTAAGGGTATTGCAGCAATTCTTATAGGTCATTTAATCGGCTGTATACTTCTGTACCTTTCAGGTCTTATAGGAGGTAAAACTGAAAAAAGCGCAATGGAAACTGTTAAAATGTCATTTGGTGAAAAAGGTTCTCTGCTTTTTTCCTCTCTAAATGTTTTACAGCTGGTAGGCTGGACTGCAGTTATGATTGTCAGCGGAGCAGCAGCAGCAAATGCTGTTATAAGTATTGGAGGAGGTTGGGTTTGGAGCCTTATTATCGGCGCTTTAATCATAGTATGGGTGATTATCGGAATTAAAAATCTAGATAAGCTTAATATTATAGCTATGTGTGCATTGTTTATACTTACAATTGTTTTGAGCACAGTGATCTTCAGAGGAAATTCAGCTGTGAGTGTTTCTGAAACCTTAAGCTTTGGCGCTGCAGTGGAACTATCCGTAGCTATGCCCCTTTCATGGCTTCCATTAATTTCAGATTACACAAGAGCTGCAAAGAAACCCAATGCAGCCTCAGCAGTAAGCTCAATTGTATATTTCATTGTAAGCTCATGGATGTATGTCATAGGTCTTGGTGCCGCTCTTTTTGCAGGAGAAAGCGACATAGTAACTATTATGATTAAAGCAGGAATGGGCATAATTGCACTTATTATTATTATATTTTCTACCGTTACAACAACCTTCCTTGATGTTTATTCAGCGGGAGTCAGCAGTGTCAGCGTTTCATCAAAATTAAAGGAAAAGCCTGCAGCTATTGTGGTTTGTATTTTAGGTACTATACTTGCTATATTTACTCCTATTACACAGTTTGAAGATTTCCTTTACCTCATCGGCTCAGTGTTTGCCCCAATGATCGCTATTCAAATCGTGGACTTTTTCATTATTAAAAAGGATGTATCAAAGGAAAAAGCGGATATTAAAAATCTTGTAATATGGCTAATAGGATTTATAACATATCGTATATTTTTACATATTGACACACCTCTTGGAAATACATTTCCTGTTATGATAATTACCGCAGTGCTATGCTATGGCTTTCACAGGATAAAAGGTATTAATCAAAAATAGTGCGTTTATTGAAAGGATTGTAATTATGTTAAAGGATATTCTTGAAAATGTAAGAGAAAAATGTCCAATTATTCACAGCATCACAAACTATGTTACGGCAAGGGACTGTGCAAATATCCTCCTTGCTTGCGGAGCATCACCTATTATGGCAGATGACAGGGATGAGGTTGAAGAAATCACCTCTATTTGCTCCGGTCTTAATATCAACATCGGAACACTTAATCAAAGGACTATTCCCTCAATGATTGCCGCAGGGAAAAAATCCAATGAACTTGGACATCCTGTTCTCCTGGACCCTGTGGGAGCAGGTGCCTCCACTCTGCGTACAGAAGCAGCCTTAGAGCTGATGGATAAAATTAAATTTACGGTAATAAGAGGTAATATTTCAGAAATTAAAGCTTTAGCTTCAGGATACAGAACTACAAAAGGTGTTGATGCAGATGCTGCAGACAGGGTTACTGAAGAAAATCTTGATAGTATCACAGCTTTTGCTAAAGGATTTTCCAGGAAAACCGGTGCAGTTATTGCAATTACCGGTGCTATTGACATCGTTGCAGACAAGGATAAAGCTTACTGCATTAGAAACGGCCATCCAATGATGAGCAGCATTACCGGAACGGGATGTCAGCTTTCTGCACTGACCACCGCTTTTATTGCGGCAAATAAAGACAATGTCCTTGAAGCTGCCGCTGCGGCTCTGTGTGCTATGGGAATCTGCGGTGAAAAGGCCTATGCTCGTATGACAGAGCTTGACGGAAATTCCTCTTATGGTAATTACATCATTGATGCAGTTTACAATCTTACTCCTAAGGATCTGGAAGGAGGTTCCAAATATGAAGTGCGATAAAAAATCAATGATGCTTTATGCAGTTACCGACGGCGCCTGGGTGGGAAAGCAAAGCTTGTATGAACAGGTGGAATCTGCTCTAAAGGGTGGTGTCACCTGTGTTCAGCTTCGGGAAAAAGAGCTGGATGAAGCTGAATTCCTTGCGGAAGCTATAAAAATTCGTGAGCTTTGTAATAATTATCATGTACCCTTTATAATCAATGACAATGTAGATATAGCCATAAAATCCGGTGCCGACGGAATCCATGTAGGCCAGAAGGATATGACAGCTTCTGATGTTCGTCAGCGTATCGGAGACCATATGATTCTGGGTGTATCAGCCCACAGCGTAGAAGAAGCGGTGGAGGCAGTAAAAAACGGTGCAGATTATCTTGGAGCAGGGGCTGTATTTTCTACTTCTACAAAGCATGATGTGGTAGGACTCTCTCAGGAAACCCTTCAGGAAATATGCAGTTCCGTTAAAGTTCCTGTGGTGGCAATCGGCGGTATAAATAAAAATAATATAGTCAAGCTTTCAGGAACCGGTGTAGACGGTGTTGCTTTGGTATCCGCCATATTTTCTGCTGATGATATTGAAGAGGAATGCCGTGAACTGCTTTCTCTTTCAAAAAATATGGTAAATGAATAAATATAATAAGCAACAGCAAAGGAGATGTTATTTCAATGAAAAAGGTTTTAACCATTGCCGGCTCCGACTGCAGTGGAGGAGCAGGTATACAGGCAGATATAAAGACAATTACCGCTCATAAAATGTATGCAATGAGCGCTATCACTGCTCTTACCGCTCAAAACACAACAGGTGTTTACGGAATTATGGAGGCTTCACCGGAATTTGTGGCAAATCAGCTTGATTGCATTTTTACCGACATCATTCCAGACAGCGTTAAAATAGGTATGGTCTCTAGCAGTGCCATTATCAAAGTGATTGTTAAAAAGCTAAAACAGTATAATGCTAAAAATATTGTAGTTGACCCAGTTATGGTTTCCACCAGCGGTTCAAAGCTTCTTTCTGATGAAGCCCGCAACGCCCTAATCAATGAATTAATGCCCCTGGGAAGGGTTATTACTCCGAATATTCCTGAAACAGAGGTGCTTTGCGGATTTCCAGTAAAGAACGAAGAAGACATGATTGCAGCAGCAAAAAAAATATCCGAAATTATCAAAGGATCTATTCTTGTAAAGGGAGGACATCTAGTAAATGATGCCATAGATCTTTTGTATGAAGAAGGTAATATTCACTGGTTTAAATCAAAGCGCATCAATAACCCTAATACTCACGGTACAGGCTGTACCCTTTCATCAGCAATAGCTTGTAATTTAGCAGCAGGATATTCCCTTGAAGAAAGCATTAAAAATGCCAAAGAGTATCTTACCGGAGCTTTAGGTGCCATGCTGGATTTAGGAAAAGCTTCCGGCCCTCTTGATCATACCTACAATATCAAGTAAGAAGAAGCTTTTATCTATATGAAATGCTCTGTGTTCCTTGGGATTACTTCCCTTAAGAACACAGAGCATTTATCATAGCCCTTAATTATATTTTACTTTATAAGCTTTACAGCCTGCATGGGTACATAGGTATCTTCTACGCTGTATCCTTTAGAAGTCTTATTTGTCACTATTACTCCTTCAAGCTTAATTTCTTTTCCGTCAATCCTGGCTACATTGCTGTACCCAAAAAGCTCAAGAGTCTTTTTGCCCTTTTTAACCTTCAAAATAGGATTGTCCTTATCTGAAGTATCCATAGTTATCTCTGCATCTTCAAAGGCTTCTTTAGCATTTACAAAAAGTCTTTCCGAGGTCTTGTCAAGATCAAGGCCTAAAACCCTTGCCATATATCTTCCCACCTCAGTATTATCAACTACGCCGCCAAGCTTTTCAGAACCAATAGGAGCGTAATTATATAAACCTACATCTCCTCCGTTATGCCCTCCGTAAGCCCAGCTGATATTTGCTCTGTTGCTTATAACCTTATTAATCTTTTCATTCTTCGCCATAGCTATTTCCTCAGCAGTAGGGTCATTTATGCCGTAGAAATCTTTAAATATCTCTCTAACCTTATTATCATCTGCACCCTTTAAAAGAGTATTTGCATATTCTAAGGATATCTTTGCGCTCTTAAGCCTATCTATACTGTCTTTAAAGGTTACACTGGAATACTTAGGATTTATCCCTCCTATAATAGGACCGCCTGTTCCATGGTCAGCAGAGGAAACCACCACTGTGTTTCCATCCTTTTTTGCAAAATCGAGAGCTACTTTAACAGCTGCATCAAAGGCTGCTATATCTCCAGCCATTCCTGCAGGGTCATTATCATGAGCTGCCCAGTCAATTTTACTTCCTTCTATCATTAGGAAAAACCCATCCTTATCCTTAGATAATATTTCTATAGCCTTTTTCGACATTTCTGCAAGGGTTGGTTCTTCGGATTTAGCAGCTATACGATCTATATCATATTGTAAGTCCTTATCTGCAAAAGCTCCCCAGAGTTTTGAAGAATTGGATTCCTTCATCCCTTCTTTTGTAGTTACATATTCATAACCTAAACCTTTTATAGTTTCAATTAAGTCTTTTCCGTCTGCTCTCTTTCCGCCTGCTTCAGGAGTAAAAAATCTATTTCCTCCTCCTAAAACTACATCTAAAGAATTATATATCTGCTGCTTCATAAGAGAATTGTAGTTGCCTCTGTCAGGATCATGGGCGGTAAAATCCGCAGGAGTAGCATGCATAACCTCAGAAGTTGCAACTATACCGGTGGATTTCCCTGATAATCTTGCCGCTTCAATTAAGGTGGCTTTAGGCTTACCGCCTTCTATTACCCCCACATGCTTATCATCGGTTTTATGGCCTATGGCATAAGCGGTTCCTCCGGGAGCGGAATCCGTTATAGGACCGTTTCTCCAGTGAGTTCTAGTAAGCCCCACAGCAATTTCATCCATTGCAAAGGGTTTTCCGCCATTATACCACCTGGCTATGGTAATAGCCTCAATGCTTGTCCCATCCGGTATAAGCATTATTACATTTTTTACTCTGCCATTCTTAGCTTGTACATCAATATTAGAATTAAAGGTCATTAAACCGGCTATCATGAGAACTGCACAAATAAGTGCTATTAGTGATAACCTCTTTCTTGATTTTTCAAGCTTAACCATACAATTACCTCCTATTTTTAAAATACAGCGATGGTTTTAACAGTTTACCAATTCACCGTTTTATTATATCCATATTTTACTATATTTTTAAGATAATTGTAATGGTTGAATTTAAATTTATATTAAAGTTCATGTTTTGTTTATAAACCTTTAAACTTTGTCCTTGTCCAAGTTCTATTCTGCTATTTATACCTTCACTCTAAAATTTCAACTGGTGATTTTCTTCTATATAAACTTAAAGCCACTTTCTCTTACAGTAAATAAACCACCTTTCGGTGGTTTATATAACTGTTTAACTTTTACCCGGTAGTTGCAAAGCACTAGAGCAAGGAATCTAATAAATCAAGGTTCTTATAATTCTGATGTTTTGGAATCTCTTTCAGTGTATACTTAAAATAATTATTGCATAATATGCAGGAACAGGGATGTCAGCACTTAAAAAACATGTAGGCGATAACAAATCTTTTATCTATCCTAAAAACAGGAAATTATATATGGATAATTATCTTCTATATGAAAGGCGTTCCATTTCTAAAAGTGCCAGTGGAAAACTCCATATCCTATCCACTATTAAAACAAATAAATAGATATTTTTGGATACATTTAAAGGAGAGTCAGCTAATACTACAGTGTAGTTAATTATTAAACTAATACTGTTTAGCTATGATTTCTTTATCCACTCTTCGAAGCCTGCTTTTTCCCATGGCATTCCTCTATGAAAATTATACATCCAAGGGTAAGCAGGTTTACCAGTAAACTTATTCTTTATTTTATCTGCTAAGCATTTTTCCTTAGCAGGATTACCAACTACAGCCATGCCTTCTGTCACATTTTTAGTAACAACTGAACCTGCTCCTACTAAGGAGTTTTCACCAATTATCACTCCGGGGAGTATTATGCTTCCTGCTGCAATTGATGCAAATCTTTTAATTCGTACAGGAGATATTTTATTAGAAGGAGGAGTTGGATCGTTTGTTATAACTACGTGAGGAAACAACCACACGAAGTCTTCTATAATTGTTTCTTCACCTACAAAAACACCACTATGTATAGATACATAATTACCTATTACACTTTGATGCTGTATATCAGAGTTAGTTCCAATCCTTACATTTTTTCCTATCCTACTACCTTCTCGTATAGTAATTCTATGTCCTGATTGGAAATTATCTTCTATAATAACATCGCCATATATAATAGCCCCGCTTCTTATAACTGAGTTTTTACCGATTATACATATGTGCTCTTTATTATTACCTTTAAAAAAATCTCCTAAATATTCACCTATGATACTATTTGCTCCTATAAAGCTCCCTTTTTTTATTATTACATTATCCCTTATTATACTTCCGCTATCTATGTAAACATCATCTTCAATAGTTACATTATTTCCTATATATACATTTTTCTTAATTATGGCTTTTAAACTGATATTTCTCATATTCTTCACCTATCCATATTTTATATGTTAGTTTTTTTACCATCAATTAGTTTACTTCCCACCTCATTCCATCTTCTTAAGGTTTCATTTTCTGTATAAGATGAGGTCATTGACAACTCGTACGCATTCATAGAATATAATTCATAATCCTCTACTATTTCAGATACGTATCTTGTTAAATCATTTATAATATATTTATATAAAGTATTACTTTTATATTTATCTATATAATTAGCAGTATTTACACTCCCGAAAAAATCTAAAGGATAATTAGGCTTCATATCTTCATCCCAATATTTTATTGGATTTTCTATCAAAAATCCATTTTCCCCATGTTGTATATATTCAGGAATTGCATATGTATCTGTTGCAATTACAGGTAATCCTGACTTTAATGCTTCCATTATTACAATTGCAGTAGAGTCCATAAATGTCGGATGCAGCAAGATATGGCTACTTTTATAAAGATTATGGAGTTCGTTATTATCAAGATTATTATTAAAAATATGTATTGACGGATCTTCATTAATATAATCAAGATACTTATTGGGAATAGTATTTGGGTTAGTTACCATTGTAAGTGTAACATCATATTTTCTCTTTAACTCTAAATATGATTCTATAATCTCACATCCTCCTTTTAAAGAGAACATGCTAGAAATATACAGAAGATTTATTGACTTATTTTTTAAGTCTTCGGCTCTCTCTTTTATAAACATCTTATCTATAAGAATATTATCTTTAACAAAAGGATATATAACACTTTGAAATTTAAATTCATATGGAACAATATCATTAAAATATTTATAAAATCCTTCCTTGCTTCTCTCGGAGTAAAATATGAATCCTTTAAAATTTTCGTCATTCACACATTTTTTTATTTCATTAATCATTATATTTCTATATTTTAAATTTTCATATTTTTCATAATCATAAGCGAATATAGAGTGAGAATTCTCTATATATACCATATAAGGAATCTTGCATTTATCGCTATCTTTAAGAAAGAGCTGGCTAAGTACAGCTCCATCATAATTTTTTATTTCGTTTATTTTATACTTGTGCACATAATTATTTTTAAATAACTGATACCGAAACTTATATGTCCCCAACTTCCGCATAAACTTATATTTCTTAAGCTTTTGTTTTAGCGTAACCTTTTCTGTAATAGTATCTTGATCATGGCGTATATCAGCCTTTGGACCGAAATCGAAGTGTTCGAATTGACTATTAACAATATCATTGTCCCATTTTCTTCTTGGATATGTATAATATATTTTTTTCTTTTCCATCAAACTACTCCTAGATCAATTTAATTTTTTATTTATTTTATTCTTGACAAATTCTATAGCCATAGTAACTTCACTCTTGTCAATATTTATTTTTATCCATAAAATCAAAATACCAACAGAAATTAGTATTTCTGTACCCTTACTAATAAAGTATGAGGAAGCAAGAGTTAAAGCTAGTGCAATAACTGATGTTATTATGAGCTTAAGGTTCTTTTTTATTAATTCAAAATCTATTGTTTTCTTCATGTAAAAATAATATGTAATTGAAAGAAGAAGCTGAGAAACAAAGTAACCTATGCCTATACTGAATAGCCCTACTTTATTAATAAAGAAAGCAGTAAATAGGATCATTACCCCATCATATATAATCTCAGCAATAATTTGCATTTTTAATTTCGGTATAGTATAAAGGGGCATACCTAAGCACCATGCTATTGTTTTAAAGAAATCAGCTATCAAGAAGATTGGCACTATAATAGAAGCCGCTACAAATTCTGCAGAGTATAATACTCTAATAAGTATCCATCTTGTATTAAGCACCAATATCAGAACTGGTACAATTAACTTTAATACAAGATTAAGGGTGTCATTCATTTCCTTTGACATTTCATCCTTCGTACCCTTTGAACATAATGTGGGCATATAGTATATCGTAAGTGCTGATAAGATCAGCATCATGTATTGATTAGTCATTGCCCATACAGATTGAAATATTCCGTTTGCTTCTATACCTAAATTATTTATTATTATTGTTCTTATAAAAAGCATAGAATAGTTTGTTAATACCGACGTAAATATTACAACAATTCCATATCTAATTAATGGTTTCATAACACTAATTTGAATATCTTTGATGTTTATATGTGTTATTGTTCCATTTGATTTAAAACACTTGCTTCCGTAAAAAAAGTATACAATACAAGTGATAAATGCAGTTACAGGAATAGAGTATACAGCACCTTTAGTTTTAAAGAATAAAGTCAAAAGCGTACTCACTATTAAACTTACTATACTAGAAATTACATTTGCTTTCCCTAATTCTTTAATACCACTAAATCCATTTATAACTGATATATTTATTAAATTTAGGGTTAAAAACGGAATAGCAATGCTAGAAATTATTATATAGCTATAATAGCTGGTATCCTTAAGAATTCTCTCAGCTATATTTTTTGACATAAAAGCTATAATTAAAACGGCTATAATGGATAATACAGTAGTAACAGCATAAGATGTTGCCTCAACTTTTTTAATATATTCTTTATTATCCTTATCCTTGCTTATTTCCTTTATTATTCCATTGTTTATTCCTAGATTTGTAAATGATGTTATTGTTGCTATAAAATTATTTAAATATGATGTTATACTTATACCAAAAGGTCCGAGAATAACAGCAATTAGCTTAGTTCTTAATACGTTAATAAGTACCTGGATTACTGAAGCAAATCCCATAGTTAAAAAAGCCTTAATTCTTTTCCCCATACTATCTCCTTTGATTAATCACTTAATTCTAATAATTCTTTCTCAATCAGTTTATAATAATTTATTATAAATAACAAAAAATCCTACCAACATTTGATAGAATTTTTGTTGGAATTTATAAATATTTTGTCTATTTACCCCATAGATTTAAAACATCAATAATATATTGAATTTCCTCATCTTTCATTCCAGGCCACATTGGAATGCTTAGAACCTCATCTGATAGTTTTTCAGATATAGGAAAACTGCCTCTTTTAAAGCCTAGTTCTTTATATGCAGGCTGCAAGTGAATAGCTATAGGATAATGGATTAAGGTTTCAATACCTTTTTCTTTAAGATAATTTTGAAGTTCATTTCGTTTCGTACTTCTAATTGCAAATATATGCCATACAGGATTTACATTCTCAGGAACATAAGGAAGTATTATATGTTCATTCTTAATTTCTTCTAAGTATCTTTTAGCTACACGTTTTCTTTCATCATTCCATAATTCTAAGTATTTAAGCTTAATTGATAAAAATGCTGCTTGTATTTCGTCCAGTCTAGAATTATTTCCTTTAAATATGTGACTGTACTTTTTATCTGAACCATAATTTCCAAATTGTCTTATTTTTAAAGCAAGTTCTGAATCCTTTGTTACTACAGCTCCTCCATCACCTAATGCTCCTAGATTTTTACCTGGATAAAAACTGAACCCCGCAGCATCACTAAGATTGCCAACTCTTTTATCTTTATATACGGCACCATGAGCCTGTGCAGCATCTTCGATAACTTTTAAATTATATTTCTTAGCTATTTTATTTATTAAATCCATGTCTGCAGGTTGTCCATACAAATGTACAGCAATAATTGCTTTTGTTTTATTAGTTATTGCACTTTCAATTAGTTCTGGATTAATATTATATGTATTTATATCAGGTTCTACAAAAATAGGGGTAGCTCCTGTATAACTTACAGCTAATGCTGTTGCGATATAAGTATTAGAAGGAATTATAACCTCATCTCCATTACCTATTTGAAAAGATTTTAAAATTATGTATAATGCATCTAATCCGTTTCCACAGCCAATACAATTATCAGCACTACAAAAAGAAGAAAATTCTTTTTCAAAATTTTTAACTTCTTCCCCTAAAATAAACCATGATTTATTATATACTTCAGTAAATTTTGATACAATTTCTTCTTTTATCGGTTCATGCATATACTGAAAATTCAAAAATGGTATTTTCATATAATAGCCTCCTAAAATCTTTTTCCCGCTTCTGCTAAATAGAAATCATAGTTTCTTATATAATCCTCTTCATCATAATAATCAGATGCTAAAACTAGAAGCACTGCACCTTCTGTAAAGTCAAACATTTCTCTCCAAATCATGGGACCTATATAAAGTCCTACAGATGAATCATTAAGATCATATATTTCTTCTTCATTAGGAGTTTTTACTCTTATCTTCACACTACCATTTAAGCATACGAGAACCTGATGAAGTTTTCTATGAGAATGATATCCTCGAGTTATATCCTTATCTACTTTGGTTATATAATAAACTCTTTTAATCTTAAAAGGGATATCATAACCGCTTTCTATAGGGCTTAAATGACCATATTTATCTACATATTCTTTAAATTTTAACAGGGATACATTAAACATACTGCTTATCCTCTCTATACATCGTTTATTTTTAATTTATTTTTTATTTTCTCTATATCTAAGTAAATTAATTGACTTTTTACTATTTCTAGCTTTTGTATTAGCTTATTAGTTTTACGTCCTTTATTTCTAATATATAATTGAGATAAAGCTTGCCGTTTAATTTTAAAAGGTACATGGTATGTATTAAAAAAACATCTTAATATTTGTTTTTCTTCATTAAACATTTTTGATTTATTTGAAGTTGTATTTTCTCCATGTAACCTATAATAGCAAAATGGTTTGTCTATAAAATCTATTTTATATTTTTTAGCTACCTTTACATAATACGGCCAATCTTCTATGAAAAACTTATTATCGTAAAGTCCTATTTCCTCTATTACTTCTCTTCTCATAACAATGGTGGGTGTACTGATAAAATAATTTACTATTAGATTATAGAATTGAGAATCTTCTTCATATTTTTTCTTTAATTCTTTAGTAATAACAGCTTCATTAGTTTTAATATCATTTCTTATAATAAGAGAATTACCACAGCTTATGAATGAATTATTCTTCTCCATAAATTCAATTTGCGTTAGCAACCTGCCTTCTATCATCATATCATCAGAAGCTATTATTGAAATATATTTTCCTTTACTTAAGTGGTAGCCTTTGTTTATGGTAGCTACTACCCCTTCATTAGCCTTGTCTATAAATATGAACTCATTAAAATGCTGTTGATTTAAATCTTTAAATTCACATATCAATTTGGCAGTATTATCTTTTGAACCATCATTAAGCACTATTAACTGAATATTTTTATATTTTTGCAATAATATACTATTTAAACAATCAAGAATATAATTCTCATGATTATAAGCCGGAATTATTATGCTGATTAATGGTAAATCATTCACCTTATCACCTTCTTACCTTTAATGTGTTAACTCTTCAGTATTTGAATCAAATTTTCAACTGCTTTATCCCAGCTTAAACCCATAGCGGTTTTAAATCCATTTTCAGATATACTTCTTAATAACGTTCTATCCTTTAATATTAGCTGTATATTCTTTGATAATGCCTCAACATCACCTGGAGAAGATGTAAGAGCATTAACCTTATTTATACCAACTTCCATCAACGCTCCTACATTACTACCTACTACAGCACATTTACAAGCCATTGCCTCTATAGGAGTTAACCCCCAGCCTTCTTGATGACTAGGAAATATGTACACATCTGCATTACTATATAACTCTCTAAGCTGTTCTTTATTAGGTTTCATATAAAACACAGCTCCTTCAGGGATATCTTTGCATTTATCTATTCCAAATATAGATAACTTAGCTTGAGGAAATATTTTTTTAACATCTTCATAAGCTTTTACACCATCACTATATCCCTTTGACTTTAGGGGATGATACATTAATAATAAGTTATATGTATCATCATATCTTTTTTCATTATTATAAAACTCAGTTGTATCTATTCCATTATATACTATTACGGAATCATTCCTCTGGAATTTCTTTTTCAATAATTCATCTAACCAAGAGGATATTACTATAGGCTTTAATGGCAATCTATAGGTATCATCTACCAATTGATCATCTCCACTCCATCTCTCATATCCTTGTACAAAATAAAACTTCTTACCCTTTGAATCCTTTAGATTATTCACATCATAAGCAGTGGGCCATGCTGTTGCTATTATAATATCTCCGTCTTCAATAAAGGAATTTTTTATTGCCGGAACTAATTTTATTGGAACTTTTACGTCAAACCAATCTACTTTAGTTCTTCTTTTTAATGTATTTCCTATTGATGCCTTTACTGTTTTAAAAAAGCCACTGATTCCTTTGTTATTAAAGCTATATGCCTTCATTGGAACAAATATTGTTACATCGTGACCACGTTCTTTCAGCCTATTTGCATACTGGAAAATTATTTTGATACCTCCGGTAGATTGAGTAAAAGGAATCACAAAGCTAATCTTCACCAAAGTCACGCCCTTCCTTGTCCAAGGTATTTAGAAGTACACACGATATAAATATAACAATAAATAGAAATATATCTTCAAGAACATTTAATATTCCCATAGTAAATATTGAAGAAAGATATATAGCGAATATTAATAATAAAGTATTACTTTCCGCACTTTTTATTATTTTCAAATATAATCGCCAAATGAATATAATAAAAACTATAACTCCCACTATTCCTATAAATCCTAAAAAGTTTATATACATATTATCCACAACCAATTCAGGAACATTATATTTAATAGCTCTTTCCCCTTGAATTTGGATAGAAAATCTTCCAAAAAGCTTATCAATAAGATTCCAAGAGAAAAAATCCTTCATATAATCCTGCCAGAAAATTATTCTTGTTAGAAAGCTCTGTGCCGAAAATAGGCTTGTTGTAGGATTTTTAGATGTAATAAAGCTCAAAACAAGAACTGCTGTAATATATAATATAGGTACTATTAAAGGAAAGAGATATATGTGCAATTTTCTCCATTTACCAGCAGTAAGCCTATATATAAGTAAAAAAGCTAATGTATAAAACAATATAAAATAAATATTTCTAGTATATGTAAAGAATATAGTAATTCCTATAATTATGACTGAAATAGCATGTAGGACTTTTTTTGATTTCTTTAAAGCATTAAAATCATATAATAATTTGTATGCTGAATAGGCAGCAGCTGGTATAAGCAAAAGACCTAGCTTTAAACCTGAAGCCGTTGTTCCCATAGCTCTTACCTTTCCCCCAAGGTTAAAGGTCTCTGATTGAAACAAAGAGTTACCATTTACATCCTCGCTATAGATATAAAAAGGAGAATTAAAAATATGCTGAATAAGACCTAAAACTACATTTACACATATTATTATTCCAAATGTTAAAAATATGTTTTTCAGCTTTTTTTGCGATAGCTTTTTAGGAAATATTAAAACTACAAAAGCCATAAATAAATAAAAAATATTATTATATACAAAAAGTATATATTCATATGAATAACCTAATCTAAATTTAATAACAATTCCGTCAATAATTATATATAACCCCAATAGCAATGCACTTATAGTAAACTTTGTTAATCTAGGTTTATTACCTTCAATCATATAACAAACCACATAAATAATTGATATTACTGCAAGGAGTATTTGAAAATGCATTCCTCTCACCAAAATATTATTAAACAAAGCCATTTGTAACTGCATCATAGGAGTTATAAAAGTTATATAAATTAACGAAATATATACAATTATAACCATAAGTTTTTCACTTAAGTTATATTCCTTTGCAATAGATTTCATCTTCTGCTCCTTTTAAGTTTATATTTTCTGATATCCCCATCTCCTCTTTTTATAGTCACCCAAAGCTCTCCAAACAATGCTGTTTCTTTGCTCTCCAAAAAACAGCTTAAATATTCTTGTTAGATAAAAGAACATGAATGAAATATGTTTATATGGAAATCGGAGGTTTTTATCAATTAATATGCATCGGTTTCTATTGTAATAATACTCATACATTTTTGATTTTTTACCAGTAGATGCACTTACCTTATGATATATTATTGAATTCGGATAATACATCAATTTATATCCCTTTTTAGCAACTTTCAGACAATAGTCTACATCTTCATGATAAAGAAAATATTCCTCACTAAGATTTCCTACTGTTTTTATTACTTCTTTAGGTATAAGCATGTAGCAGCCAGATATGAAAGTCACTTCCTTGTCCACATCAAATTGTCCCCTATCTACTTCATCAGTACCAAAATGATATGCATTTCCTTTTAAGTTGCTGAACCTTCCTCCAGCATACCATAAGATATTTTTGTTATCATGATAATATATTTTACCTGTAGCTATACCAATATTTTTCTCTTCTTTTACCTTTTCTATAATATTAGATAAAAATTCCGGATCTACTATAGTATCATTATTTAATAAAAGAACATAATCAGCGTTGTCTGATAAAGCCCGATCTATTCCTATATTATTCCCCCCAGCAAAGCCTAAATTTTCTCCCGCTTGTATAAAAATCACATCAGGATACTTTTCCATCATTATTTTATCATAAGATTCCTGTGAATCATTATCTACTACTACGACTTTATAATTATTATAATCTATTTGATTTAGGCTTTCTATGCACTGTAAAGTATCATTCCAGCCATTATAATTTACTATTATTATATATATTAAATGTAATTTATTCATTTATTTTAGTTCCTTATTATATAATTTTATTCTGTCTAATCTCTTTAATAAGAATTTTTATAAATTGTGTATCCTCTATAAAATATCTTCTGAATAACCTTTTGGGTTCCTGCATAAATCTCCAAAACCACTCAAGTCCAGATCTTTGCATCCATTTAGGAGCTCTTTTTATATTACCTGCTATAAAATCAAAAGTTGCTCCTATCCCAATTGATAAAGGGACATTATAATCATTTTTATATTTATAAATCCATTTTTCTTGCTTAGGTGCACCTACTCCAACCAAAAGTAAATCCGGCTGTGCCTTTTTTATCATATTAATTATCCGAGCATTTTCTTCAATATTTTTTTCAAATCCATAACTAGGTGAATATGTCCCTACTATTTGGATATTTTTATATTGACTTTTTATAGTATCAGCCGCTTGCTGTGCTATACCTTCTGCAGCTCCAAGAAAAAACATTTTATATTGTTTTTCTTCGATCATTGGCAATATTACCGGGATAATATCTGAGCCTGAAAGCTTTTCTTTAATAGGCTTTTTTATTACTTTTGAAGCCCATATTATAGGAACACCATCTGCAGTAATATAGTCAGCCTCCTTATAAATATTAAAAAACTCTTTATCCTCTTGCATCTTAACTATGTGATCTACATTCACTGTAAGCATATATTTACTTTTACTCTTATCACAGAGAGCTTGATCAACGGTATTAATAAGCTCTTCCCAGCTTAAATTATCAATTTCAATATCAAACATTCTAACCCTAGTATCCACTTATACCTCCCTATAATACTGTTTCATATTATTTACAATATTAATCCAAGAAAAGCTTTTAACTCTTGTAAATCCTTTTTCTATCATATCTTTTCTTAAATTGCTATCTTCTAAAACCTTATTAATAGCTTCAGCAATTTCCATTTCGGCATTTGGATTTATTAATATTGCAGCATCTGCAGCTACTTCAGGTATAGATGAATTATTTGAAGTTATAACCGGAATTCCACATGCCATAGCTTCCAGTATAGGGAGTCCAAACCCTTCATATAACGAAGGATAAATAAAACATGATGCACCATTATATAGATTTATCAAATCCCTATCACTTACATAGTCAGTAATAATTACATCCTTTTCTAAACCAAATTTCTCAATAACTTCATTAATCAAGTTATTTCCCCAGGCCTTTCTACCTACCAAGACAAGTTTAGCACCATGATTTTTATATTTAAATAATAAATGGTAGTAAGATTCTAATAGCTTTGGTATGTTTTTCCTAGGTTCCAAGGAACAAACTGACAAAATATATTTAGAATCTATATTAAATTTCTTTTTAACATTCTCTATATCATTTGTATCTGAGATAATTTTGAATTTATCTGAAATAGACTCTCTTGTTACTACTACCTTATTTCTATACTTAGGGAAGACCGCATCTATATTCTTTTTAGAGTCAAGGGACACTGTAAAGATATATTTCGCCTTACGAACCGCTAATTCACTTAAAGGCTTCATATAAACCTTATTTTTCCAAGAGGTGGTTTCTTTAAATTTCCACATAGTAGCATCATGAAGAGTAAAAATAATATTTTTATGAAAAACCAATAACCCCGGTGGAAAAGCTGGAAAATGCACAACATCTGGCTTCTCATTTCTGATGATTCTGGGAATCCATATCTGCTCACAATAAATTTGGCTTTTAGATGAGCAGATTATAAATTTTGCTTTACCTTCAAAGATACGAAGTTCTTCAGGTACTGACTCTTTAAAAAGTATTATGTATTTATTTCCATCATCATACTTAAGTAGATTTTTTACAATCTGAAAGGTATAATATTCAATTCCAGTTGTTTTTCTTATTAATGACGTAGCATCAATTAATATCCTTTTTATCTTTCTCACCTTTTCTTTAAAAATTAATATTTTAAATTATTATAGTACAAAGACTTTAATTTACTATAGTCTTTGCTTCTTTTATATACTGTTCATGATCTTTAGATGATATTAAAATGTGATTACTTGTTTCCACAATTATCAAATCCCTTACATTGTTCAAAAGAGTTTTTTTGTTTGTTATAACTATATTATTCTTAGAGTTATACATAAAAGAATTAGAGTCATGTACATTACCATTTATATCTTTATCCCTATACCTTTCAATACTACTCCAATTACCTACATCATCCCAACCAAAGCTGCTGGGAATAACATAAATATTTTCAGTCTTCTCCATAATTGCATAATCTACTGATATTGATTCTACCCTTGAATAATTATATTCAAGCTTCTCGTTGAAATCTTCTTCTTTACATATAGCAATCTCATGCAAAAGGTTATAGGTATTATTAAGATGTTTTTGTGTTAGTTTTATTATATTTTGTACCTTCCATATAAACATTCCGCTATTCCAAAGATAACTCTCATCCTGAACATATTCCATAGCTTTATTGATACTAGGTTTTTCAATGAAATTATCTACCTTTTTTATATGAAACATGTTTATCTTGTCCACATTTATTGATGATTTTATGTAACCATATCCTGTTTCAGGACGTGTTGGCGTTATACCTAGAGTAATTATTGCATCGTTATCTTTTTCAATAAAACTTGCTGCACTCTTCAATTCCTCTATAAATTCATCTTCATCATGAATCAGATGATCAGAAGGTACAACTATTAGGGTGGAGTTACTATAATACTTATTAATAATAAATGCAGATAAACTTATACATGGTGCAGTATTTTTACCTACAGGTTCAATTATTATATTTCTATCTAATATTTCTGGTATCTGATCTTTTACTAATCCAACATATTTTTTTGATGTAACTATAAATATCTGTTCCATAGGTATTAATTTTAACAATCTATCAACTGTTAACTGAATCATTGTTTTATTTCCTAAAAGCTTTAAAAACTGCTTCGGATGCTCTTCTGTTGATAGAGGCCAAAATCTTGTTCCCTTACCCCCAGCCATAATTAATGCACATAACATACTTATACCTCTCTTTTAAAATAGTTATTAGTTTATTCTGATTATTTTTAATAGTTATGATAAATATAATTACATAAAACTTCATAAATTCAATAATTTTACTAATTAATTTATTTTTAACTCATGTTAATAATCAAATAATATTATATTATTAGTACCTTTTTTTTGCAAACAAAATATACTATATTCCATTTCTCTAGGGGATTAATATTATTCTTTGCTGGTTTAAAGCAACTAATAAAAAAGTT
>NZ_CCXI01000121.1 GCF_000820705.1 Clostridium polynesiense
CAACTAAAGGGAACTTTTTTATTAGTTAACAATATATGTATTTTCCAGAGTTAAAACTCTTTGAGCATCAACATTTTCTTTAATAAACCTCTTGGCAACACTAGCTTGAACAGCATCCGAATTATTTGTAAAGTACACTAATTGACCGCTAGCATTTTTTCTACCTCGCTCAGCATAAACTTTATCAATGAATTCAGAAGTTGTATTATTAGTAATGGCTTTTAATGAATTTTCAATTACCCTTGTTCCACCTGTTGCACCATGTTGTACTGATGTGGACCATAATACATTCCTTACTGAAAAGCTCGAGATCTTACCATCCATCTTAGGATTTGCTGCTATGTTTGATATTAGTTTATCATAAAAATTTCTTTTTGTGTATTTATGTTGAACCTGATAAAAATCATCATAATGATCCTGACTTATTTTAGTCCAAGCAGCATCAAAATTAGATCCATATTTAGTATTAGCCTCTGCTAAATCTTTATTTTGTCCCTCTATAAGCATATTATGATATGTATTTCTTTCTCCTGCTAACCATAATACAAAACCATTTAAAGATCCCATATTAGAAGATAACTGCCAGGCACCATAAGACTTTCCTCCTGCATCACCACTTATTGATGAAATCCTTCCCGGATCACCGTTGGATTCATATTTTTCTGAAAGCACTCCTAACATAACATTATTCTGGTTATCGCTTAATATATCTACACTATAGTCATAGCTTATTATTCTGGCTATATATCCTTCATTTATAGCATTATTACTATCTTTAAATTTCACTTTATAATAAGAACCTTGTCTTTTATCCACAACGATAAGTGAATCCTTTGGAATAGTAGTTATAACAGAAGAACTTCCAGATGGTAAAGATCTTAAGTTTATATTATTAACTTTAGTAATACCTAATATTGCTGTATCATAAGGCTTGTCTGTGTTATATAAGCGTAATTCTCCAGCGTTTTTAATATTATATCTAGCTATTGTATCTTTAAACTCTTGGGAGTTTATGCAGTTTACTAATATAAAATGTCTGCTATATCCATGCATAATGCTATTTACCCAATAAGACATTCCTTCTGAGTCAGCATTTCTGTCATAAAGTGTTTTATATACTATATTAATGTATTCATTTGCACTAACGTTCCCTTTAACAAACTCCTCACTTTGTATAAACTCTTCTATCATTTGTGCAGGAGTTATGTGTCCATTATAAATTCCATTAAACCAGTAGTTGAAACCATTCTCGTCAGCTCCTCTTCCAAGTGTATGGATATACGTTCTTCTAACTAAATTTGCTATGTTTGAATTCTTCTTTACATTATCGAATATCGGACTGCCACTAGGAATCCCATAGTTAGCACATAAGATTCCAAATTCTTGAGATCTTACAAAAGTAGAAAGTATGCTGTCACGAGAACTTCCATTTGACAAAGCATTTGTCCAGTATTTGATGCCTCCTTCATCAGGATCTCTTCCTAGCAACGATTTATAAACAATTTTTACAAAATCAACATCACTTATATTTTTACTTTTAAATTCTGCTCCCGAAAAAAATTGATCAGCTACTTCTGCCGCTGTAATTTGCTGTATATTTAAAGTTTGCGCCCAAAAAGCTACTCCAGATTCGTCAGGCTGTCTACTTAGAATGGTTTGATACAACCTAGTTACAAATCCCGTAGCACTCTCAATACTTGCACTTGTTTTCAGCACATTTACATATGAAAAGCACATAGTAAATAATAAAGTTAGTATTACTAATTTTCTAAATCTCTTCATTTTTATCCCCACTACTCCTCTAATTTATTTTAAAACTGTTATTTACTGTGTTCTATTTGTTATTAGTATTTTTTCTCCCTTTCCTTGAATTGTATATGTATATCCTCTACTTTCTCTAGAAGCTTGTCCATTATTAGTTGCAATATATTCCTCGCTTATTATTACTTTAAAGACTTCATCTTTTTCTTTATTTATGTTTTTAATATCCATTTTTACAAATTCCAAATTATTATATTTATTTCTCATATTTTGAATTTCTAAATTTAAATTAGGATAAAACTCGCTATCTTTACTTACATTTTCGTCCATAAAACTTATATCTGCACCTTTTATGTTAACTAAATTTGCATATATAATTAGATAATTTTCTAACAACAAAGATATATTTTTTGACTCTTCATTTGACACAGTCAAGTTTATATCGTCTTTATTAACAGGCACTCTAGGTTTATTCATTCCATTTGAACTATTTCCGTCAAGTTTTTTTTCCTGATTCACCCCAGAATTATTAGTATTTTGTGAAGGTTTATTATCATTACTATTTGATTTATCGTCTGGATTATTTACTTTATCCTCTTGTGATATTTCTTGTTTTTTTGAGTTATTATCATTATTAATATTTTGAGTTGCATTTCTGCAGGATATAACTGTACTTGGAATTATAATTGCTAAAAATAATATCATTATGGTCTTTTTTACCATCTTTTCCTCCTTAAGCTTATTTGTTTTTTATTTTATTATAATTATTTTATACTAAAAAAAAACACTTTACAATCATTACATATATATCCATAATATACATGTAGTTTAAAATAATAGAATAAAGATTAATCATTTAGTGATTAATACTTAATTACAGATCTATTCGTATATATTTATAATTAGTAATTTGGTATAATTTCATTTGGATAATTAGTTATTTAAATTATAAAGGAGGAATATTATGGGTGATAAAATTAAAAAAAATAGACAAATAAAAAGTAAAAATACAATTAAAAAGCTTTTTATCTCTTTAGCTTTTATCTTACTTTTTATATTTGGTTTTACCACATTTTATATTTATAATACTTTAAATAAAGTTGAAACAGACGAAATCTCTCAATTAAACGATGCCATAGGCATACGAGAAGATACTCTAGATAAATTTGAAGGAAAAGATAATATCATTAACATAGCGTTATTTGGAGTGGATAATCGTAGTGAACAAGAAAAAGGACGTTCTGACTCTATTATTATCCTTACATTAGACAAGGAACATAAAAAACTTAAAATGTCTTCAATTATGAGAGATTCGTATGTGAATATAGAAGGACGAGGAAAGGATAAGATAAATCACGCATATGCCTTTGGAGGCCCTCAGTTAGCTGTAAAAACAATAAATCAAAACTTTGAGTTAAATATAAGGGATTATGTTACCGTAGACTTTGGAAATATGGAGGACATTATTGATTCTTTAGGGGGAATTACATTAAACATCAGGCAAGATGAACTTCAGTATATTAACAATTATATTAATGAGTTGGCTGCTCTAAAAAAGGTGTCTCCTACCTCTATAACTAAGCCCGGTACCCAAAAAGTTAATGGGATTCAAGCTGTGGCTTATTCGAGAATAAGATACACATCAGGCGGTGACTCTGAAAGAACAGAAAGACAGAGAATAGTTCTCGAGGCTTTGCTAACCAAAATTAAATCCGCCGGAGTAACTAAATTCCCTTCCACAGTAAATAAGCTACTGCCCTATGTTAAAACCAGCCTTTCATCAACGGAAATATTAAAGCTTGGTACTGATGTCTTAACCTCTGGTATTGGTAATATCGAACAGGAGCGCTTTCCAATTGACGGTTATGCAAAGGGAATAAACTTAAATAAAATTTACTATCTTCAATTTGATGAAGAGGCCACTAAAGATCATATATATAAATATATATTTGAAGATATAAAACCTAAGAAAAAATAGTATCAAAGCTATTATGATAAAAGTCCTATAGAAATAATACTTTATCTATAGGACTTTTTATCACCTTCACAGTAACTTAATTAATTTATACTTACTAATCCAACTTTAATAAAGCATCATATTTTAATATAAGATCCGAGGTTCTTAAAGAACTACTTGCTTTTTCTATAGTCGGCTCTATTAAATTGCTATCTATCTCTTCCTTATTACTTAAGTCATATGCTTTATCACTATCACTGTCATAAATATACTGTGAGGTTATGAAACTTCCATTTCTTAATACAGCCATATCATCTTCAGTGTTTAATAAATCCTTACCCATCATATATTTATTTTCTATATCTAAAAGATTTAAAAGGGTAGGCATAATATCAATATGTCCGCCGGGAGTTTTTATCTGTTCAGAATATTTTCTTCCGGGAATGCTTATTATAAGAGGAATTTTAGTATAATCACCGATTACCGTTACAGGAGTATTTTCCTTTCCTAAAAATCTGCTTAGCTCCTCGTTTTTATCGTCTCTAAGGCCTCTATGATCTCCATAAATAACTAAAACGGTATCGTCATACAGCCCTTCAACCTTTAATTTTTCTATGAGAGCTCCTATACTTTCATCTAGAAAAGCTATATCCTCCAGGTAATCGTTAGTTTGAGTATCCTCAAATTCTCCTGTTTCCACTCTATTTTCATGCTTATAATATCCAAAAGGATGGTGAGAGGTAACTGTAACCATCATAGAATAAAAAGGTTTTGGTACATTCTTAAGTATATCTATACTTTCTATGAAAAAGTCTCTGTCATTTATTCCCCATCCAACTATCTTATCAGTTGAGTAAGAGGTATTATAATAAAATGTATCAAATCCAAAGGTATTATACACTGTTTCCCTATTCCAGAAGGTGTTGGTATGTCCATGCATTGCAGCAGTAAAATACCCTCTTTCTTTTAAGAGCTTTGGAAGAGCGTTATATTGATTATTAGGCTTACTGAAATAAACAGCTCCTGTCTTTTCAGGATAAAGGGAGTTATTTGCCATAAACTCTGCATCAGAAGTATTTCCTCCACCAGTCTGAGCGTAAACGCTACTGAAGTATAAGCCATCCTTAGTTAACTTATTAAGGTTAGGAGTAATTTCCTTCCCATTAACCTGTAGTCCAATTACAAAGTTTTGAAGAGCCTCTCCCTGAACAAAAATTATGTTTTTGCCCTTAGCAACTCCCTTCAGCCTATTAGCTTCCTTACCAACAAGAACATTATTAAAATATCTTCTTATATCCTCTAAAATTTCCGGAGTAAGTTTTTTCTTGCTGTTTCTGCTGGCTATGGCCTCCCGAATATCATTATAGTGATAGTACATAAGGCCAAATTCATCTGCTATGGTTTTCATATCATAGTTGTATAAAAGCACATCAGACTTAACGTCTTTTCTTATATTGATGGTTAAAAATCCTATAATAATTATTATAGCCATAGTTAGGTAATTGATTACATTAAAAGGCCTCATAAGCTTCTTGCGCTTTACGAAGTTTAATATTAAAAGTACCGCAGGCAGGTTAATAAATAACAGTATATCATTAGCTTTCATCAAAGAAAAAATACTTTCCTTTAAATTGGACATATTATTTTTTTAATAACGGAAAAAGCTGAAGAGTTAAAAACTGAGTGTAATACCTAAGATAAAGTATGTCGGCAAACATTAAAATCGATATAATTACATCTAGGATAATTAAAGTTTTTAGCTGATTTTTATTATCTAATATTAAGGTCCAGCTTCCTATAAATAAGTATATTATTAACAGATATATCATGTGTTTATAATCTATGTTTATACCTCTATTACTAAAAACTAATGCTTCCTTTAGTACCATAATAATTCCAAAACTAAATAATTTAATATATTTATTAATAAATATGGTCATTTTGTCCTCCTATAACTAATTATGGCATAGATTATACTACCATAACTGTTTTTCTATTGGAAGACAGTTACAAAGCAATATTTTAAAGTTTACATAATGTTGTCTATGCATTAAATTATTATTTACATTTAGGAAAACAAAAAGCTGCTTCTCACTTAGGGAAACAGCTTTATATTCAGATTATTTGTTTTTCACATTTTTCATAAATACCTTAAGAGCTTCTTTCCAATCCCTCATTTCATCTCCCACAGTACATCTTAACATCATATTGTCTAAGGAAGAATAGGCAGGTCTTTTTGCAGCTCTGTTTACAAGCTTATCTGAAGTTATAGGATTAACCTCACAATCTATTCCTGCATACTCTACTATAGCTTTTGCAAAATCAAACCAGGAACATTCACCGGTACCTGTACAGTGATATGTACCGTATTCATTGCTCACAGCTATTTTTAGTATGTGATGCGCCACATCCTCTGCATTAGTAGGATTACCTCTTTGGTCATTAACCACATCAAGATGTCCCTTTTCTTTAGCAGCATTCATTATGGTATAAACAAAGTTTTTTCCGTTATAACCGTATAGCCATGCAGTTCTAACTATAAAGTATTTTGAACAATATTCCTTTACAAAGTTTTCTCCTGCCAGCTTGGTTTTTCCGTATACACTTACAGGAGCAGGAAGATCATATTCTTTAATAGGAGATGAACCCTCTCCACTGAAAACATAATCTGTAGATATATGTACAAGCTTTGCTCCTGCCGCTTCTGCTGCCATGGCCATATTTCTTGCAGCAAGGGCATTAACTTTAAAAGCAATGTCTACATTGGCTTCACAAGCATCAACGTTTGTATAGGCTGCAGGATTTATAATTATATCAGGATTTTCCTTTTTAACAAAGCTTATAACCGCATTTTGATCAGTAAGATCTAAATCCTGGATGTCTATCCCTACAATCTCTGCTCCTATCATCTCTTTTGGTATGCTTCCTATTTCTGATTTACCATTTTTTATTATATTAACTATCTGGCTTCCAAGCTGGCCTCTGGCTCCTGTTATCAATATCTTCATATGTACTTACCTCCTGAATGTTAAATATTATATTTTAATTTTATACTTACCGGATTATAAATATTAATTCTTAATAATTATACTTTATATAGATATTATTGTCTATTTTGGCCCTATACATAAGGGATAATGATTAAATTTAATGTATTATTCACTTATTTTATTGTATAATATCTTATTGAAGTTATTACTAAGACCTAAGGAGGAAACTATGAACGCAGTACTACTGGTTTTACTTAATTCTATTTTACTAGTTACGGGACAAATGCTTTGGAAGATAGGCCTGAGAGATATAGAAATCAACAGTGTAGCCAATGCTATATCAGCAATTTTTAATAAATATGTATTCAGTGGTTTAGTTATTTATATGATTGCTACATTATATTGGTTTTACATTCTTAAACGCTTTGATTTAACTAAAGTTTACCCTCTTCAAAGCATGAGTTACATAATAACCCTTTTTATCGGTATATTTTTTCTTAACGAAAATGTATCAAGAAATACTATAATAGGCACTATAATAATATTTATAGGTGTTTTTGTCATAAGCTACAGATAAATAATATTTATCTGTAAAAAAAAGCAAGAGCTTAAGCTCT